>NZ_JBFAIA010000211.1:0-13442 GCF_040654455.1 Nonomuraea sp. NPDC050691 | reverse complement strand
CGGGGGGGGGGGGTTTTCCCGGGGGGGGGGGGGGGGGGGGGGGGGGTCGGGGGGGGGGGGGGGGGGGCGGCGCGGCCACCCTTCGGGCCCCGGGCGGGGGCGGCCCCGGCGGCCCCCCCCCGCCACCCAGGCCGCTCAGCCCTGACCGCGCCCCGCCCACTTGATCTCGTACGGCTTGAGCGTGACCTGCTTGCCGTCCACGGTGGCCGTCACGTCGCGGTCGGCGGTGTTGACCATGACGACCTGCTGGGCCTGCCCCAGGACCTTGACGCGCGGGTCGGACGACTGGATCTGCTCCAGCGCGACCCCGACGGGGAACCACCGCGTGAAGCCGCTGAGCAGCCCGGCCATGGGCATCTCCCGGCCGTCGGCGTCCCACACGCAGCCGTGGCACTGGCGGACGCCGCCCTTCTGCTGCGGGTTCCAGTACAGGGCCGTGGCGACGCCGCTGCGCGCGAACTCCATCATGGCGCTCGCCTGCACGGCCGTGCGCTTGGCCTCGCTCCAGCCGGAGTTCTCCGGCTCGACGTACCACTCGGCCCACCACACGGGCATGTCGTTGGCCTTCTGCCGCAGCCACGCGGTGATCGCGCTGAACTTGCCCTGCGCGGCGAAGTCGTCGGGGACGTTGCCCTTGTCGGTGGTCATGGTGGCGCCGTCGACGACGATGAAGTCGGCGCCCTTCTTGTGCTCGATCCAGTACTCGATGGCGTCGAGGGCGCGCTGGTCGATCGTGCCCCACGGGCCGCTCAGCTCGGAGGGCCCGGGGGCGGCCTTGGTCTCGATCGGCACGTACGGGCCGCCCACCTGGATGTCGCCGTCCACGCGCTTGAGAGCGTCGTAGACCTTGTTGTACATCTCGGTGTAGCCCTCGGCGTCCCACCGGTTGGTCGTGGGGTCCCAGAAGCCCTTGAACTCGTTCCAGACCATGAAGTGCTTCACGGTGGGGTACTGCCGGGCGATCTTGGCGGCGAGCTTGGCGTAGTCGTCGAAGTGCTCGCGCTTGGGCGCGACGGTGTGGTTCTTGCTCCAGTCGGTGCGGCCGGCCTGGCCGCCCTTCATCCAGTCGGGGGCGCAGCATAGCGTGATGACCGGCACCCCGCGCGAGGAGGCGATGAACGTCATCCGCCGGTTGAGCTCGGTGAAGTTGTACTGGCCGGGGCTCGGCTCGGGGTTGCCGGCGCCCCAGCCCATGATGTGCTGGTTCTGCAGGAGGGGGACGCGGCCCAGGATGCCCTTGGCCTGCTCGGTCACGGGCCGGGGAGCGGTGTCGGCGCTGTACTGGGTGTGGGTGACGCCCCAGCGCGGCCAGTTGTTCAGCTTCGGCGGCGGCGCCAGGGTGGGCGCGGGTTGCGACGGGCCGGCCTGGGCCACCTCGCCGCCCTTGTACTCGTCGCGGGAGCCGCGGCTCCCCGCGTACACCATGATGCCCACGACGAGGAGTACCGCCACGATGCCCGCGCCCACCGCGATGGGCCACGGCGACCGTCTACGGGCATGCCGACCATCGGTGGGAATCACGGGAACCTCCACCCCTCACGCCTGCGCGGTGTCCGGTTGGACACCTCTCCGCACGTATAACCGTATCTATGCCGCTTGCAAGCTGCTTACGTGCGGGATCACGGCGTCGGCGGCCGCTCGCCACCCGCCGGCCCGGGCACGCCCGCATAACGGTACGGCACGGGTTGCCGCCCCGGCTGCACGATGAGCAACGTGCCGGGATCGGCATAACAGGCGCTCTCGACGGCCGCGGCCACGTCCTCGGCGGTGAGCAGCGGGAAGCCGGCGTTCACGAAGGTCGCTCGCGCCTCGGCCACCAGAGGGGTGTCGGTGAAGCCCGGACAGACGGCGCTGACGCGGACGCCGTCGGCGGCGAGGGGCACGGCGAGCGCCCGGACGAGGCCGACCACGGCGTGCTTGGTCATCGTGTAGATCGGGTCGCCGTCGTAGCCGACCAGCCCCGCCAGCGAGGAGGTCACCACGACCGCGCCGCCGCCGGAGCGCCGCAGCAGCGGCAGGGCGGCCACGATGCCGAAGACGACGCCGTCCACGTTGACGCCGACCGCCGTGCGGTAGCGCTCCGCGTCGAACGCCCCGAGGTCGACGCCGGCGGCGATCCCCGCGTTGAGGTGGACGACGTCGAGCCTGCCGTAGCGCCGTCCGGCCAGCTCGACGGCCTCGTGGTTGGCCTGCTCGGTGCTGACGTCGGCGGCCAGCGCGACCCCGCCGGTCTCCTTGGCCACGCGCTCGGCGCCCTCCCCGTCGAGGTCCACGAGGACGCATCGGGCGCCGCCGGCGGACAGGCGGCGGGCGACGGCGGCGCCGATGCCGCTCGCCGCACCGGTGATCAACGCGACAGTGCTCATGAGGGCTCCAGCATGCGATGGGCGCGGGCGACGAGGACGGGCACCGCGGAGCCGATCTCCTCGAAGCCCTCCCCCACGGTCTTACCCTGACGGAAGCGCGCGTGGATACCCTCCACGATGACCGCGAGCTTGAAGTTGCCGAAGGCGACGTAGAACCCCAGGTCCGGGATGTCGCGGCCGGAGACCTTGGCGTAGTGGGCCGCGAACTCCGCCGCGGTCAGGAAGCCGGGCGCCAGCGTCACGTCGCCGGCCACCGGGATCGAGGCGCGTTCCTCGTCGCCCGGGTCCTGCCAGTAGGTGAGCGTGAGCCCGAGGTCGGCCAGCGGGTCGCCGAGTGTGGACATCTCCCAGTCGACCACGGCCAGGATCTCGGGCTCGGGCGTGAGCCGGACGAGCGTGTTGTCGAGCCGGTAGTCGCCGTGGACGAGCGTGCCGGCCGACGCCGCGGGCAGGCGGTCGCGCAGCCGGGTCACCAGCCGGTCGTACTCGGGCAGGTCGGCGGTCTTCGAGCGCTCCCACTGCTGGCACCAGCGGTCGAGCTGGCGGGCCAGGTAGCCGTCGGGGCGGCCGAACCCGTCGAGGCCCACCTCGCGGTGATCGACGGCGTGGATGGCGGCCAGCACCTCGGCCAGCCGCTCCGACAGCCGCCGCGCGTGCTCGGGCGCGGGCTCGCCCAGCTCCTCCCGGGTGCGCACGGCCGCGCCCTCGACGTGCCCCATCAGGTAGAAGGGCGCGCCGATGACGTCCTCGTCGGCGCAGAAGGCGACCGGTTCGGGCACCGGGACGGGCGTCGGGGCCAGAGCGGAGATCACCCGCCACTCCCGGCGCATGTCGTGCGCCGTCGGCAGCACGTGGCCGAGCGGCGGACGGCGCAGCACCACCCGCCGGTCGCGGCCCTCGACGAGGTAGGTCAGATTGGACCTGCCCCCCGAGATCAGCGACACTGACAGCGGTTCGCCCGTGTCGGGCACGTGGTTCGCCATCCACGCGGTCAGGCGCGGCAGGTCGATTCCGGGGACCGTCATGGACACACATTAGAACGTCACTCGGTTCTGAATACCAGCTTAGAGTTGTGTAACGTTCCGGACCTGCATGAATGACATCTGGTAGCAAGGGTTAACCTTCTCTTGCACGGCGGACCCTCCAACGCTCGACAGCACACGGCATATCGCCAGTAGGAGCCCATGCGCGTCTCACTTGCCCACCCCCGCGAACTGGGCGCACCGGAGCTGAACCGGTGGCGAGCGCTCCAGGAGGCGCACGCGGGGTTCGACAACCCCTTCCTGTCGCCCGAGTTCACGGTCACCGTCGGCGAGCTGCGTGACCTGGTGCGGGTCGCGGTCATCTACGACGGCCCCGACATCGTGGGGTTCTTCCCGTTCGAGCGACATCCGCTCGGCATCGGGAAGCCGGTCGCGGCAGGACTGACCGACGCGCAGGGCCTCGTCCACGCCAAGGACGTCGAGATCGACCCGTACCGGCTGCTGCGGCTGTGCGGGCTCTCCGTCTACGAGTTCGACCACCTGGTCTCCGGGCAGCCCATGCTGGCCGCCCGGCACGAGAGCCACCCGTCGCCCATCATCGACCTGCGCGACGGCTACGAGAGCTACACCGCCTTCCTGCGCGAGCACTCCGGCAAGACGTACAAGACGACCCTCGCCAAGGAGCGCAAGCTCGAACGCGAGGCCGGTGAGATCCGCCACGACTACGCCACCTCCGACGTCGAGCCGCTGCGCACCCTGATGGGCTGGAAGGCCGAGCAGTACCGCCGCACCGGCCGCACCGACCGGTTCGCGCACCGGTGGATCGTCGAGCTGGTCGAGCGGCTGCACGCCACCGACACCGAGCACTTCGCCGGGGTGCTCGACATGGTCTACGCGGGCGGCGTGCCCATCGCCGGCCACTTCGGCCTGCGCACCCGCACCACGCTCGTCGGCTGGTTCCCCGCCTACGACACCACCTACGCCAAGTACTCCCCCGGCCTCATCCACCACCTGGCCATGGCCGAGCGGGCGGCCGGGTCCGGCATCCAGGTCATCGACATGGGGCGCGGCCAGAAGGAGTACAAGGACAAGCTGAAGAACGGCGAGTACGAGGTCGCCGAGGGCCGCGTCGCCACGGCCGGGCCCGCCGCGGGCGTCCACTGGCTGATGCGCGTGCCCGTGCGCAAGACCCGGGCCACGGTCCTCGCCAACCCCGTCCTGCACCGCACGGCCGACCGGGTGCTCAAGACGTTCGGCCGTCTGCGCACGGCCCTGCAGTCATGAGGGGGTTGGCGGAGCGCACCGGGCGCCACTGCCTGCTGCTCCCCTCCAACCGCCTCGGCCTCTACCTCGCGCTGCGCCACTGGTGCGTGCCCGGCCAGCGGCTGCTCATGTCGCCGGTCTCCGCCGACGAGATCCTGTTCCTGGTGATCGCCGCCGGCCTGCGGCCGGTCATGGCGCCGCTGTCGCCGCGCGACGGCAACATCGACATCGCCCGCGTCGACCTGTCCACCGTGGACGCGGTCCTCACCACCAACATGTACGGCCTGCCGGACCGGGTCGGCGCCTTCACCGGGAAGATCCTCATCGAGGACGTCGCCCACGCCCTGGAGACGTCCGTCGACGGCCGCCCGCTCGGCACGTTCGGCCAGGCCGGCGTCTACAGCCTGTCCAAGCACTGCGGCGCCGGGTCCGGCGGTGTGCTGGCCGTGGAGCGCGAGGACGACCTGCTGGCCCTCGAACAGGCCCGCGACCTGGTCCTGGAGCCCGGCTCGTGGCGGTCGGAGCTGTTCGCCGTCGCCACCTCCGCGGCCCGGCGCGCCGCGCTCCGGCTCGACCTGGTCCGCCCGGCGCTGCGGCTGGCCCGCGCGCTCGGCCTGCAGGAGGAGCGCCTCGGCTACCGCATCGAGCTGCGCGGCGACGAACTGAGCCGCACCATGAAGCACGTGCCCGAGCTGGCGCCGTTCGACCCGTGGGTGCGGGCCGACCTGCACGACTACCGGGTGCGCAAGGGACGGATCGCCCGGCGCTACCAGGAGGCCCGTCTGGCCGGGGTCGCCGCCGAGCGGAAGCGGCGGCTCGCCGGGGTGCGGCTGCTGGCCGAGCTGCCCACGGTCGCCGAGGGCGTGCGCGACCATCTCGACCAGCCGCTGTTCCGGGTGCCGCTGCTGGTGCGCGACCGCGACGCGGCCATCGCCGCGCTGGAGCGGCACGGGGTGGCGGTGGGCTACCTGTACGACCCGCCGTACGACGACTACGCGCCCGGTTTCACCGAGCCGTCGCCATACCCGGAGGTCGCCCGCTGGTGGGCCCGGCACGTGCTGCCGGTGGACCCGGTCTACGCGACCCGGGCCCTGCCGGTCGTGCGCCACCTGCCGCCGGCCCCGCCGCCACCGCTCTGACCTCGCCTCAGCCCCCGGTGATCAGCTGGTCTCGGTGATCAGCCCGTCTCGGTGATCAGCCCGTCTCGGTGATCAGCCCGTCTCGGTGATGAGCTCGGCCACGACGCGGCAGGCGCGGCGCACGTCCGGCAGCGACGCCGAGCCGTACCCGATCACCAGCCCGAGCGGCGCGCCCGGCCGGCGCCAGTGGCGCTCGGGCGCGTCCAGCAGGACACCCCGCTCGGCGGCCCGTTCCACCACGCGGCCGATCGTGTCCGGCGGCAGCTCGGCGAGCACGTGCAGCCCCGCCGTGTCGCCGCGCAACCGGCAGACCGGGCCCAGGATCTCGACGACGACGGCCCGGCGACGGGCGTATTCGAGGCGCATCCTGCGCAGGTGGCGGTCGAGATCGCCGCGTTCGAGCAGGGTGACGACGGCCTGCTGCACCGGCCCGCTGGTGCGGTCGGCCACCGCCCGGCGCAGATCCGCGATGCGGTCCACGAGCTCCGGCGGCCCCACCAGCCAGCCCACGCCGACGTCCGGCGCCAGCGTCTTCGACAGCGTGCCGAGGAGCACCACCCGGGACGGGTCGAGCCCGTACAGGGCGGGCAGCGGGGCGACGTCGTAACGGAACTCCGCGTCGTAATCGTCCTCCACGATCATCGCGCCGGTGCGCCGCGCCCAGGCCAGCAGCCGTTCGCGGCGCGGGATCGGCAACCGGCCGCCCAGCGGGTACTGGTGGGCGGGCGTCGTGTAGAGCAGGCGGAGGTCGCCCGGCAGCCCGTCGGAGACCACGCCGTCCTCGTCCACCGGGCACGGCACGACCTCGGCGCCCCGGGCGGCGAACACGGTGCGGGCCACGTGGTAGCCCGGGTCCTCGACGCCCGCGCGGGTGCCTGGGCCGAGCAGGGCGAGCGCGCACAGGTCGAGACCGTTGCCGGTCCCGCGGGTGACGAGGATGTTCTCCGGGCCGACGGCCACGGCCCTGGCCCGCCTCAGGTGCCCGGCCAGCAGCTCGCGCAGCCGCGGCAGGCCGTACGGGTCGGGCGAGTCGCCGGGCGGCAGGTCGGCGGCCCGGCGCCAGGCCCGCTTCCAGGCGGCGGCGTCGTAGTCGCGCACCCAGGGCTTGCCGGGCCGCAGGTCGATCGCGGCCCTCGGGGCGGGTCCCGGCCCGCGTGCGGGTGCGCCCCTGAGGGATCGCCCCGGTGCGCGGGCAGGTGCGGGGGCGGCCGTCCCGGGGCCCGGAGCGGATGACACGGCGGGGGACGGGGCGGGGGACGGGTCGGCGACGGGGCGCGGGCCCCGGTCGGACCGGGCGCCGGGCGCCCCGGTCCTGGCCTGACCGGAGCGGGCAGCGAGGGTCCCGGGAGGGGGCTGGTCGGAGCGGATGGCAGGCGTCCCGGGAGGGAACTGGCCGGAGCCGGCGCCGGGCGTGCCCGGTGGGGCGTCCTCCAGGCCGGCGACGAACGTGCCCGACCCGTGCCGGCCCTCCAGCCACCCCTCCGCGTACAACTGCTGGTACGCCTCCGTGATCACCGTACGGCTCACCCCGAGCTGCCCGGCCAGCCCGCGCGAGGACGGCAGCCGCTCCCCCGGCGCCAGCGTGCCCGCCAGCATGGCCCGGCGCAGCCACCCGGCGAGCTGCGCCGAGAGCGGCACGGGTGAGTGCCGTTCCAGCGAGACGGGCAGGTCGAGCAGGCTGCGCACGGAAGTGGTCTCCAGGAAGGTACGGATAGTGGCCCTACAGGATAGGTCCACTCGCGGACTACCGTCGCGTCCATGGCCTCCACCACGCCGCCCACCAGCACGCCGCCCGCCGGCACGCCGCTCTCCAGCACGCCGCTCTCCAGCACGCCGCTCTCCAGCACGCCCCGCACCAGGCTCGGCCGCTCGAAGGAGCGCGGCAGCGACGACCGCGACGACCTGTACGAGGTGCTGGACGCCGGACTCATCTGCCACCTCGGCGTCGTGGCCGACGGCTGCCCGATGGTGGTGCCGACCGGCTACGGACGCGACGGCGACACGCTCTACCTGCACGGCTCCACCGGCTCCCGCTCGGTGCGGGCCGCACAGGAGACCGATGTGTGCGTCACCGTGACCCACCTGGACGGGATCGTGCTGGCCCGCTCGGTGTTCCACCACTCCGTCAACTACCGCTCGGCCATGATCTACGGCCGGGCCCGGCTGGTGACCGACGAGGAGGAGCGGCTGACCGGCCTGCGTGTGCTCACCGAACGGCTCGCGCCCGGCCAGTGGGACTACGCCCGGCGCCCGAACCGCAAGGAGCTGGCCGCGACGGCCGTGCTCGCCCTGCCGCTGGACGAGGCGTCGGTCAAGATCCGCCGCGGCGCCCCGGTGGACGAGGACGAGGACCACGCGCTGCCCGTCTGGGCCGGCGTGCTCCCCCTGGTCACGCGGTGGGGCGCCCCGGTGCCCGACCCGGCGCTCCGAGAAGGTATCGATGTGCCTGTTCACATCGGCGGCCGTCGGTAGTTCCATGAATCAGGAACCACCTGGCAAACCATTGTCCTAGATCACGCGTCTCATCAGGTGGGCCGACTCCTGATGGGAGAGGCAAAATGGAGTGGAGCGCTCCCGGTTATACGCAGGTCAAGCAGCTCGGGTCGGGCGGCAGCGGCCGAGTCGTGCTGGCCGTGCACGACGAGACGGGCGTCAAGGTCGCCATCAAGTACCTCTCCGAGGAGTTACGGCGCGACCCCGAGTCCCTCGCGCGCTTCCAGGCGGAGGCGCGCCTGCTCGTCACCCTGCGCGACCCGCACATCGCCACGATGTGGGAGTACGTCCAGGACCATGACGGCGCCGCCATCGTCATGGAGCTGGTCAACGGCGTGTCGCTGCGGGCGCTGCTGCGCGAGAACGGCACGACGGGGCCGGAGGCGGCGCTGACCGTGCTGAAGGGGTCGCTGCTCGGCCTCGCGCGGGCGCACCGGCTGCGCCTGGTCCACAAGGACTACAAGCCGGAGAACGTCATCGTCCGCGACGACGGGGTGAGCAAGCTCGTCGACTTCGGCATCGCCGTACGGGAGGGCTCGGTCTCGCGCCCTGAGGGGACGCCCCCGTACATGGCTCCGGAGCTGTGGGCCGGCGCCCCCGCCTCGCCCGCGACCGACGTGTACGCGGCCACGGCCGTCTTCTTCGAGTGCCTGACCGGTCACCGGCCCTACCGCTCGACCGAGCCGAGCGTGCTCGGCTACCAGCACGTGTACGCGCCGATCCCCGTCCAGGACGCGCCCGAGCCGGTGCGCGGGCTGCTCGTGCGCGGCCTGGCCAAGGACCCGGCCGACCGGCCGCGCAGCGCCGAGGCGTTCGTGGCGGAGCTGGAGGAGACCGCGCGGGCCGCGTACGGCGAGGACTGGGAGGAGCGCGGCAGGCGGCGCCTGGCCGGGCTGGTCGCGCTGCTCGCCCTGCTGCTCCCCGTGCCCGAGACGCCGCCCGCGCAGGCCGGCACGTCGCTGGCGCGGACCGTGTTCCGCGGCGGGAACGAGCTGGGGCGCACCGTGGCGAGGGCCGCGCGGCACAACGCGGTGCGGATGGCCGCGGGCGCCGGCCTGGCCGTCGTGGTGGCGGTCGCGGCGGTGTTCGTGCTGTCGAGCCGGGACCGGCTGCCCAAGCCCTTCGACGTGGCCGCGGCCGCGCCGTCGGACTCGCCCGGGCCCGCCGAGCTGGTCTCGCCGCCCGCCACGCCGGTGGGCGCCACGGAGAGCGCGACCCCGAGTCCCCCGCCGCCGGAAGGCTCGCTCCGGCCCGCGGTCGTCCCGCCGACCACCGGCGACCCGGCGACTCCGGCCACCCGCGACCGGACGCCGGCGCCCCGGCCCACCCGCACCACGCAGCGGGCGACGCCGCCGGTCACCACCCGGCCGCCGACGCAGCCCCCGATCACGCAACCGCCCACCACGCAGCCGCCCACGACGCTGCGTCCCACCACGCTGCCTCCCACCACGCTGCCCCCGACGACGATCACGCCGACGCCGTTCCCGCCCACCACGCGGCCTCCCAGCACGCTGACGCCCACGCCGGTGCCGCCGGTCTCGGTGGCGGCGCTGGCCCTCGGCGGCCTCACGGTGGGCGAGAACGCCACCGCCGGGGCCACGGTCACGATCCGCGCCACCGGCACGGCGCCCATCGGCCTCACCGCCATCTGGGCGGTCGCGGGCGCCCCCGTCCACACGGACCGGCTGCGGCTCGGCGGCGCCCTGTCGTACACCCGCGCCCTCAGTCACACGCTGACCGAGCGTCCCTGCGGCAGGACCGTCACGCTGACCGTCGCCACCACGCCCGCCGCAGCGGGAGGCGCCAGGACCGCCACGCTGAGCGTCCCGCCGTGCCCCACGACCGTGACGGGGCTGCGGGTGTCGCTGGACATGGCGCCCTCGCCGGGCGACGAGGCCACCGCCCGGGTGCGGCTCACGACGAGTGGCACGGGCGACGTGCCGGTGCAGGTCAGGTTCGCGCTGAACGGCGACAGCGCCGGCACCAGGACCGCCGTGCTGACCGGCCGCACGTCCTACACCCGCTCGTTCGACCAGGGCTTCAGGACACGGCCGTGCGACGCCACGGTGTCGGTGACGGTCACGGCGGGCGAGGAGCAGACGAGCGCGCGGACGCGGGTGACCTGCCCGCCCGGGGTCCGCCGGGTGTCGATCGCGCGGGCCGCGGTCAACGGCCGGGGCGGCGCCGTGGCCGTGGTCGCGGTCTCGACCCTGAACGACCGTCCGGTGCGGCTGTCCGTCACGTTCTCGCTCGGGGGCAGGCAGCACTCCGAGCAGGTCACGTTGTCGGGCGACACGTCGTACACCCGTACGCTGAGCCACGCGTTCGGCGAGGTGCCGTGCGGGGCCCGATGGGTCGTACGGGCGACGACGCAGCCGCGCGCGGCGGGGGGCGGCGCCCAGGCGAGCGGCGTCACGCCGGAGTGCGAGCCGGAGGAGGAGCCGAGCGAGGAGCCGTCCGCGGACCCACCGCCCAGGTCAACCCCGTCCGCGACGCCGTCGCCCCGCGAGGAGCCCGGCGACGACCAGCCCGCCCCCGGCGAGCCGCGCTGACGCCGCCCGAACGCCCCGCGCCCCGGCCCCGCCGCACGCCCACCGCGCACCGGGGCCGGGGACGCCTTCCTTACGGGGCCACCGGAAACGCCCCGGCCCGGCCCGGCACGGCCGGGCACGGGTCCGTGGGGCACGGTCCGGCACGGTTCGGCACGGTTCGGCGCGGCCCGGCCCGGTCCGGCGCGTGTGCAGGCATCGCTTGGCCGCTGCCCCGCCGTGCGTGTGGGGACAAGGCTGCGATTTCCGACTTATAGGGATAACCCGCTCCAGAAAGCGTCTGCCGCTGGTTAAGCTACGGTGCGTTTGTTCCGGGTGGGGGCCCACAAGTGTGCAGAGGAGACCGTTATGAACGGTGGTGGGCTGTGGGAGGTCCCCGGGTACCGCACCGTGCGAGAGCTGGGCAGCGGAGCCGCCGGCCGGGTGGTGCTGGCGCGGCGTGACCACGACGGCGCCGAGGTCGCCATCAAGTATCTCTCCGACGACCTCAGGTCCGACGTGGGCTTCGTCGCGCGCTTCCGGCACGAGGCCAGGCTGCTCGGCACGCTGCGCAGCCCGCACAACGCCCGCCTGATCGACTACATCGAGAACGGCGGCGGCGCGGCGATCGTGATGGAGCTGGTCAACGGCGTGTCCCTGCGCCGGCTCCTGAGGTCGGAGGGCCCTACCGGTCCTGAGGCCGCGCTGGCCGTGCTCAAGGGCTCCCTGAAGGGCCTGGCCGCCGCGCACGCCATCGGCGTGGTCCACCGCGACTTCAAGCCCGAGAACGTCATGGTCCAGGGGGACGGCGCGAGCAAGCTCGTCGACTTCGGCATCGCGGCGCGGGCCGGCGACGAGGCCGGCGCCGCCGGCACCCCGCCGTACATGGCGCCCGAGCAGTGGTCGGGCGCGCCGGCCGCGCCGTCCACCGACGTGTACGCCGCGACCGTCGTCTTCTTCGAGTGCCTGACCGGCACCCGGCCGTTCCGCGCCACCAACATGGCCGCGCTCGCCCGGCAGCACCAGAGCGCGCAGCCGCCGGTCGAGGAGGTTCCCGCGGCGCTGCAGGAGCTGGTCCGGCGGGGCCTGGCCAAGGACGCCGGCGAGCGGCCGCCGTCCGCCGAGGCGTTCCTGACGGAGCTGGAGGCCGTCGCGGCCGAGGCGTACGGGGCCGGCTGGGAGGAGCGCGGGCGCCGGCGCCTGTCGAGCCTCGCGGCGCTGCTGCTGGCGCTGTTCCCCAACCCGCCGGAGACGCCGGCGGACGCGCAGACCTCGCTGGCCGAGACCCGCTTCCCCGAGCCGTCGAAGCTGCTGTCCAAGCTGTCGTCGAAGATTGTCATCGGTACGGCCTGCGTCGGCCTGGTGGTCGGCGTGGCGCTGGTGGCGGTCAACGTGTTCGACGGCAACACGACCCTGCGGGCGCAGGTCACGACGGTGACGCCCACCGCGGCCTCGCCCGCCGCGGGAGAGCCGGGCCTCGACGAGCCCTCGGACGAGCCCTCGGACGAGCCGTCCGAGGAGCCGACGGAGGAGCCCTCGGAGGACCCGACGCCCCCGGCCGAGGAGACCCCGACGACCAGGCCGACCGCGACCGCCGCGCCGGTGAGGACGAGGACCGTGACGCCCACGCCGCGCCCGCGCCGCACGGCGAAGGCGACGCCCGCCCCGACGCGGACACGGGCGACCAGGACGCCCACGCCGACCGCCTCGGACGAGCCGCAGGTGCTCGGCACCGCCGACGACCCGGACGGCGTCACGACCGCTCCGCGGCCGTCCTCGCCCCCGGCCACGAACCCGCAGCCGACCTTCTCCATGCCGACCCGCGTGCCGCCGACCCGGACGGTCGAGCCCTCCCCGAGCGGGGGGCAGGGCGGCGAGCCGACCCGCGGTGAGCCCACCCGCGGTGAGCCCACCCGCGGTGAGCCCACCCGCGGTGAGCCCACCCGCGGTGAGCCCACCCGCGGTGAGCCGACCGTGGGCGACGGCGAGGTCCCGCGGGCGCGTCCGGAGGAGCCGGGCGGTGCGGCGGGCGCGCTGCTCGCGGCCGGGCTGGTGACGTGGGGAGCGGTTCCGGTCACACTTGCGGTGAGGCGCCGCATGGCGGGGCGGCACCGGAGGAAGCGCTGACAGGGCCGGGGGCAACGGGGATGGAGAACGCCAGGGACGGGATCGCCGGCTTCCGGCTCACCGAGCACACCTGGATCACCGAGGTCGGCAACTGGATCGACGCGATCTCGCCGGACGGCCGCCGGGCGGGAGCGCTGCTGTTCGACCCGAGGGTCGTCGGGCTGCCCGGGGTGCGCGACCGGGTCGTGGCCACCGTCATGACCGACCAGAGGCTGGTGCTGGGCGGGCTCGGCGGCCTGATCCCGGTGGCGGACGTGGTGGCCGCCGGCGAGCAGGTGTGGCTGCTCACCGCGCAGGCGGTCAGCCCGACGCTGGCGGACCTGCTGGGGGCGGGCCCCGTCGATCCGGGCGGCGCCGCGTCGGTGCTGCTGGAGACGGCCCAGACGTTGCTCGCGCTGCACGCCTCCGGGGTGACGCACGGCTCCCTGCACCCCGGCACCGTGGTCATCGCGGCCGACGGGGGCGCCCTGCTGTCGGAGCGCGGGCTCAGCGACGCCCACGACTCGGCGTCACGCGTGGGCGGCGAGACCTGGCCCCGGATCG
>NZ_JBFAIA010000210.1:0-13449 GCF_040654455.1 Nonomuraea sp. NPDC050691 | reverse complement strand
GGCGGCGCGGGGCGCCCGCCCACGGCGGCGGCGATCTGCTGCGGCGAGGGCGCGATGGGCGTGCGCACCACCGCGAGGTCCGTCTCGCAACCGGCCGGCAGGTCGCCGAGCAGGCAGGCCGCCCATTTGAGGTACGAGTCGGAGTCGGCGACCGCCAGCACCCTCATCCGGTCACTCCTGTCAGATGTGATCGCAACGCGGGGGCCGCCCCGCTGGTCCACCAGTCGTCCGGCACGGCCACCGGCTCCACCGCGACGCCGCGCGGGCCGAGCAGCACCCGAAGCGAGGCGATGGCGGTGGAGGGCAGGCTGAGCACGCGCTGCCCGGCGTCGAGGCCGCGCAGCGTCAGCTCGGCCGGCGCGCCGCTGTCGTGCACGGTGATGCCGGGCCGCTCCCGGATGTGCGCGACGTCCGCGGGGTCCTCGCGCCGGTGCGGGTAGTAGGCGAGCGGCTCCTCGCCGGCCAGGTCGGTCAGCCAGCGCAGGTAGCGGTCGCGACGCACGAGGCCGTTGCGCACCAGGGACGTGCCGAGCACGACGGTCCGCTCGGCCGGGCCGGGCTCGGTGGGCGGCTGGGAGCGCAGCCACGCGAAGTCGTGGCGTACGAGGTCGAACCCGGCGTCGCGGACGGCCCGGTCGAGGTCGTCCGGCACCGGCAGGGCGGTGAAGACGGTCACGCGCCCGGCGCGCAGCCGGATCGCGGCGGCCAGCCCCAGCGCCGCGCGCAGCCGTCCCGGGTGGGCGCGGGCCCGCAGCAGCGGCCGGAACGGCCCCGCGGCCAGCAGTTCCAGCAGGCGCAGCGTGGCCAGGCCGTCGTCCACGACGACGAGCCGGCCGGGGCGGGAGGTGAGCCAGCGCAGCTGGACCTTGCCGGAGAAGGCGTCGCCGGCCGCGTTCACGCGGCGCGGCATGTCCTCGGACGGCTCGGCCAGTTCCAGTCCCTCGGGCAGCGGCAGGCGGCGCAGCTCGCGGCGGGTCGCCTTGAGGGCGCGCTGGCCGGCGCGGGGCACGACGACGGTGGCGGGGCCGAGCAGCCCGGCATGGTGCGCCTCGACGGCGCAGAGCATCTGGAGGGGTGATTCCACCCAGGCCGACGCCCGTTCCGCCACCCCTGCTCTCCCCACTCCGGGCTCACACCGGCTTCACCATCACGTGCCCTGACATCGCATGACGGGGTCACGGTAGTCCGGGTGCCTGACGGCGCGGGGAACGCCATGTGAACAATGGAGGCCATGAACTCGCTCAATCTCACCACTGACGGCGTCACAATCCCCCAGCTGGGTTACGGCGTCTGGCAGGTTCCCGCCGACGAAGCCGAGCGGGCCGTCACGACGGCCTTCGAGGCCGGTTACCGGCATGTCGACACCGCGAAGATCTACGACAACGAGGAGGGCGTGGGCCGGGCGGTCCGCTCCTCCGGGCTGCCGCGCGAGGAGGTGTTCGTCACCACGAAGCTGTGGAACGACGACCACCGCCGCGCCGAGCAGGCCCTCGACGAGAGCCTGGCGCGGCTCGGGCTCGACCACGTCGACCTCTACCTCATCCACTGGCCGGCGCCGAAGCAGGACGCCTACGTGGGCGCCTGGCGGGCGCTGGAGAAGGCGCACCGCGACGGCCGGGTGCGGGCCATCGGTGTGTCCAACTTCACCGTGGAGGCGCTCACCCGGCTGATGGACGAGACGGGCGTCACGCCGTCGATCAACCAGATCGAGCTGCACCCGTGGCTCCAGCAGCACGAGCTGCGGGCCTTCCACGAGGCCAACGGCATCCTCACCGAGGCGTGGAGCCCGCTCGGCCAGGGCAAGGGCCTGCTGGAGGAGCCGGCGCTGGCGACGCTGGCCGCCAAGCACGGGCGCACCGCGGCCCAGATCGTGCTGCGCTGGCACATCCAGCTCGGCAACGTGGTGATCCCCAAGTCGGTCACGCCCGCCCGCATCCGGGAGAACATCGACGTGTTCGGCTTCGTCCTGGACGACGAGGATCTTGCAGCAATCGGGGCGCTCAACGCCAACCGCCGCCTTGGCCCCAATCCCGCCACATTTGGGTAAAAAGCTATGATCCTTCGCCATGAAGGATCTGGCATGGGGCATCGCCGCCACGGGCGGCATCGCGCGGACCGTGGGCGCGGTCATCGCCGCGGAGCCCGGCATGCGGGTGGCCGCGGTCGGGTCGCGTGACCTGGGCCGCGCCGCCGCCCTGGCCGCGGAGCTCGGCGCCGAGTCGGCCTACGGCTCCTACGCGGAGCTGTGCGCCGACCCGGCCGTCGACGCCGTGTACGTGGCCACCCCCCACGCCCAGCATCTGGCGG
Organism: Nonomuraea sp. NPDC050691; assembly: GCF_040654455.1. Lineage (NCBI taxonomy): Bacteria > Bacillati > Actinomycetota > Actinomycetes > Streptosporangiales > Streptosporangiaceae > Nonomuraea > Nonomuraea sp. NPDC050691. The sequence goes on along the minus strand of NZ_JBFAIA010000210.1, from coordinate 11,142 downwards.
TGGCCGAGGCGGCCATCGCAGCGGGCAAGGCCGTGCTGTGCGAGAAGCCGCTGGCTGCCTCGCCGGCCGACGCCGAGCGCATGGTGCGCCTGGCCCGCGAGGCCGGGGTGTTCCTGATGGAAGCGATGTGGATGCGCTTCAACCCGCTCATCCAGCGGGTGGCCGCAGACCCGCGCTTCGGCGAGATCCGCTCGATTCACGCCAGCTTTGGCTTCGCTTTGCCGTTCGATCCGGCCCACCGGCTGTGGGCGCCGGAGCTGGGCGGCGGGGCCCTGCTCGACCTGGGGATCTACCCGTTCGGGCTGGCCCAGTTGCTGCTCGGAGCGCCGTCGGAGATGCGGATGACGGGCAGTCTCGCGCCGTCGGGCGTCGACGCCGAGGCGGGCGGCGTGCTCGTCTACCCCGGCGGGCGGCGGGCGATCGTGGAGACTTCTTTACTCGCGCCGTACCCCAACACCGCGTACGTGGTGGGCACGGAGATGCGGGCCGACATCCAGGCGCCGTTCTGGGCCCCGAGCCGCGTCGTGCTCAGCGGACCGTCGATGGAGACGGAGGTCCACGACCTCGACCCGGCCGACAACGGATACGCCGGGGAACTGCGCGAGGTGCGGGACGCGCTGGCGGAGGGACGGACTGAGAGCCAGGTCATGCCGCTCGACGAAAGCCTCGCCATGATGGGGCTTCTGGAGGAGGCGCGAGCCCAGCTCTCCTAGCTGGGCATTTATCCACTTGTAATCCTCTTGCCGGATGTATTACCTTATGTCCTGTTCGTCGGCTTACGTCCGGTTTGCCCGCGCGTTGCCGACCCCTCTGAAATCACTCACAGGACCCCCCTGTGACCGCTGAATCCGCCTGAGCGCGGAACCGGGGACCCACTTCTCTTGGGGTGAATCGGCACGCCTCCGTGCCGTAGGGCAGCTTCCACGCCCGAACCCGTCAGCTAACCCGGTAAGCGGCATGGAAGCAAGGAGCATCCCTTCTCGATGGCCAAGCACCGTCTCATCCGTGCCCTCACGCCCGGTACGATCCGCGCCACCCTCGGCGCGACCGTCATCGCCTCGGCCGCCTTCGGCGCCGTGGTACCGGCCCACGCGGACACCCCCGAGCAGGTCGGCCCCGCCTCGAACGCCGCCGTCGCCCAGCCCGCCGAACGTCCGGCCGCCGCCGCCAACCAGCGGGTCAACGTGACCGCACAGCAGGTCCTCGACCTCGCCCGCGCCCAGATCGGCACCTCCGAGAACGCCTACGGCGGCGGCACCAAGTTCCAGAAGTGGTACGCGAGCTCGCAGCGCGCCATGGAGACCGTCAAGCGTGACGGCGGCTCGCCGCGTGAATACCTCAACGCCGCCTGGTGCGCGATGTTCGTCTCCTGGGTCGGCGAGCAGACCGGCGCCCGCCCGCAGGTCGGCTGGGACGCCTACACCGTGGCCCACGCCCGCTGGTTCGCCGCCAACCACCGCTGGGGCAGCACGCCCAAGCCTGGCGCCGTCGTCTTCTTCTCCTGGAGCGGCAGCAAGAGCATCGACGACATCAACCACGTCGGCTTCGTCGTCAAGGACAACGGCGACGGCACCATCTCGACGATCGAGGGCAACACCGGCAACGGCCGCGTCGAGGCGCGGGTCCGGCCGACCTCCCAGGTCGTCGGCTACGGCTACCCCCTGTACAAGGGCTGACCCTCCCGGGTCGCCCACACGACCCCTACCCCTCTCCCCACGAGCGAGCGCGCGCCCTTTCCCCCGGGGCGCGCGCTCGCCCGCTTTCCGGAAAGATCTACCTCTCTCCTGTCGAGCCGGGGTACGGCGGTTCGACGCGAGGATGGGAGCGGGCCCCGCCGGGGCCCGGACGATCGCTGCGCGAAGGAGACGGTGTAGTGAAGTTCATGATCGTGGGCAAGGGCAACGCGGAGACCGAGGCCGGGGTCCTGCCCGACCCCGAGTACGTCGAGGCGATGATCGAGTACAGCGAGTCGCTGGCCAAGGCCGGCGTGCTGCTCGCCGCCGAAGGGCTGTACCCCAGCTCGAGGGGGGCGCGCGTCGCCTACCGGGGCGGCCGGCCGACGGTGCTCGACGGCCCGTTCACCGAGTCCAAGGAGCTGATCGCGGGATTCTGGATCATCCAGGTGAGGTCCCGCGAGGAGGCCGTGGAGTGGGCCCTGCGGCTGCCCGTCCCGCCCGGCTGCCCGGACGGGGTCGGGCTGGAGCTTTGGCAGGTGTTCGACGTGGCGGACATGCCCCAGGAGACGCTGCCCCCGGAGACGGCGGCCCGCGAGCAGGCGCTGCGCGAGTCCCTGGAGCGCGGCACCGGCGCCTGACCGCGGCCCACCCCGGCGGACGTGCCGGTGGTCTCTCCCCGACACGGGCGGACCACCCGCGCGGCCTCTTCCGCCGCTTCCGCTGACGCACGGGGCGGCCGAGGTTGCGGCCCCACGCGACGGGCTGGTCTCATGGGCCGGTGACGGGTACGGACGCCCACCGGGCGATCGAGGCGGTATGGCGGATCGAGGCGGCCAGGCTCATCGCCGGGCTGGCCGGTATGGTCCGCGACGTCGGCCTGGCCGAGGAGCTGGCGCAGGACGCGCTCGTCGCCGCCCTGGAGCAGTGGCCCGAGTCGGGCGTGCCGCGCAACCCGGGCGCCTGGTTGATGACGGTCTCCAAGCGGCGCGCGGTCGACCTGCTGCGCCGCAAGGAGACATACCAGCGCAAACTCGCCGAGGTGGGCCGCGACCTCGCCCAGGGGGCGGACACCGAGCCGGCCGAGGCCCAGGAGATCGAGGACGACCTGCTGCGGCTGGTGTTCACGGCCTGCCATCCGGTGCTGCCGCAGGAGGCGCGGGTGGCGATGGCGCTGCGGGTGCTGGGCGGGCTGACCACGGGCGAGATCGCCCGCGCCTTCCTCGTGCCCGAGCCCACCGTGGCGCAGCGGATCGTCCGGGCCAAGCGCACACTGGCCGAACGGGGGATCCCGTTCGAGGTGCCTCAGGGCCCCGAGCTGGCCGAACGGCTCGCCGCGGTCCTGGAGGTGATCTATCTGGTCTTCAACGAGGGCTACTCCGCCACGGCCGGCGACGACTGGATGCGCCCCGCGCTGTGCGAGGACGCGCTGCGGCTGGGCCGGGTGCTGGCCGGGCTGATGCCCAAGGAGCCGGAGGTCCACGGGCTGGTCGCGCTCATGGAGATCCAGCAGTCCCGCGCCGCGGCCCGCGTGGGGCCGGACGGCGAACCGGTCCTGCTGCTGGAGCAGAACCGTTCCCGCTGGGACCGCCTGCTCATCGGGCGCGGCCTCGCCGCGCTCGGCCGGGCCGAGGAGCCCGGCGGGCCGCGCGGGCCGTACACGCTGCAGGCGGCCATCGCCGCCTGTCACGCGCGGGCGCTCACGCCGGAGGAGACCGACTGGGAGCGCATCGCCACTCTGTACGGCGAGCTGGCCGGCATCGTGCCCACGCCCGTCGTCGAGCTGAACCGCGCCGTGGCGCTGTCCATGGCCCGCGGCCCGGCGGCCGGGCTGGAGCTGGTCGACCGCATCGCGGGCGAGCCGTCCCTGAGGGCCTATCACCTGCTGCCGAGCGTGCGCGGTGATCTGCTGGCCCGGCTGGGCCGGCGGGCCGAGGCGCGCGGGGAGTTCGAACGGGCGGCGTCGCTGACCCGCAACGAGAGGGAGCGGACGCTGCTGCTCGCCCGCGCGGCCGAGTGCGCCTGAGCTCCGGCTTGTCCGCTCCTGTGGCGTTAACGGGACGGATGGTATGGGAGCGCTCCCAGCGACCTTTTCGCGCCGTTTCCCACGGAAAATCCGCTTCTGCAGCGGCAAATCTCCCCTGAGGTAACGGTTGCGTTTCGGGGCGTTGACGGCCCCCACGCCATGAGGGCACTCTTTGTGGGAGCGCTCCCAAGACCTTCCCATCGCGGCGGCACGCCGCGGTGCACCTCCCACATTCACCACCCAGAGGGGTACGGAATGAAGAACCACAAGCGCTTCGTCGTGACCGGAGCCGCGATGACGGCGCTGCTGGCCATCGCGGCGTGCAGCGGCGGCGGTGGCGGCGCCACGCCGTCGGGCTCGCAGAGCAGCGCGGCGGCCGAGCCGGTCACGATCAACGTGCACACCTTCGGCGGCGGCGAGAACTTCGGCTACGACGAGGCCGTCAAGAAGTGGAACGCCGAGCACCCGAACATCCAGATCAAGTACACCAACCTCACGGACCGGTTCGAGGACGTGTACCTGCCGCAGCTCCTCCAGCGCCTCCAGGCGGGGGCAGGCGCCGGAGACGTCGTCGGCATCGACGAGGGCGCGATGGGCCTCATGGCGGCCCGTCCGCAGTTCTTCACCGACCTCGGCCAGTACGGCCTGGAGAGCCGCAAGGCGGACTTCCCGGCGGCCAAGTGGGAGGCGGGCCGGAACGCGGACGGCAAGCTGTTCGCGCTCGGCACCGACATGGGTGGCATGACCATGTGCTACCGCAAGGACCTGTTCAAGAAGGCCGGCCTGCCGACGGAGCGCGAGGAGGTCGGCAAGCTTTGGCCTGACTGGAACGCGTTCCTGGAGACGGGCAAGAAGTTCGAGGCCGCCAAGACGGGCGCCAAGTTCATGGACGGCCCCAACACGATCTACAACGTGATCCTCTTCCAGGAGGCGCCGAAGAACGGCAACATCTCCTACTTCGACAAGAGCAACCAGCTCGTCATCGAGTCCAACCCGGCCGTCAAGACCTCCTTCGACTGGGTGACCACGTTCAGCAAGGCCGGCATGACGGCCAAGCTGCAGGCGTGGAGCCCCGCGTGGGACAAGGCCATCAAGGGCGGCGGCTTCGCCACCATGGGCTGCCCGTCGTGGATGCTCGGCGTGATCGAGGGCAAGGCCGGCGAGTCCAACAAGGGCAACTGGGACGTCGCGGCGGTGCCGGGCGGCACGGGCAACTGGGGCGGTTCCTGGCTTGCGGTGCCCAAGCAGTCCAAGCACCCCAAGGAGGCCGCCGAGGTCGTGAACTACCTCACCGGCAAGGAGGGCCACGTCGCGGCCTTCAAGGAGGCCGGCGCGTTCCCGAGCTCGCTGCCCGCGCAGCAGGACCCCGAGGTGGCGGGCCTGAAGAACGCCTACTTCAACGACGCGCCGACCGGCCAGATCTTCAGCGAGTCGGTCAAGAACCTCCAGCCGGTGTTCTTCGGTGAGAAGCACGCCCAGGTCAAGACCGCCGTCGAGAAGGTCATCGAGGGCATGGACCAGGGCGCCGTGAAGTACGACGAGGCCTGGTCGAAGTTCGTCGCGGCGGGTGTGAAGGCGGCGGGCTGACCCCGCTCCCCAGGACCGGGTGGCGCCCCTTCCCCTCTGCGGGCGCCACCCCTCCCCGCCCCGGCTCGAAAGGCTTCCATGACTCTCCAACTCGCGCCGCCGCCCCGGCACGCGCCGGGCAGGCGGACCGCCCCCGCCCGGCGGATGGCCCGCTTCGACGTCAAAGGCGTGCCGTACCTGCTGGTGTCGCCCTACTTCCTGCTGTTCGCGGTCTTCGGCATCTTCCCGCTCGGCTACACGCTCTGGGTCTCGCTGCACGACTGGGAGCTGGCCGGCGACACCGAGTTCACCGGCGTGGCCAACTACGGCGAACTGATCACGGACGAGGCCTTCTGGAACGCCGTCGTCAACACGCTCGGCATGTTCGTGGTGGCGACCCTCCCCCAGATGGTGCTGGCGCTGCTGCTGGCCAACGCGCTCAACAAGAAGCTGCGGGGCCGGCTGTTGCTGCGCCTCGGCGTCCTGCTGCCGCTCGTCACCTCGGTCGTCGCCGTGGCCGTCGTGTTCAGCCAGCTCTACAGCCGCGACTACGGCCTTTTCAACTGGATCCTGTCCTGGTTCGGCGTCGACCCGATCATCTGGCAGAACGAGAAGTGGTCGTCCTGGATCGCGATCTCCACGATGATCGACTGGCGCTGGACGGGCTACAACGCGATCATCCTGCTCGCCGCGATGCAGACGATCCCGCGTGACCTGTACGAGGCCGCCGCCATCGACGGCGCCTCGGCCCGGACGCAGTTCTGGCGCATCACGGTGCCGATGCTGCGGCCGACGATCGTGTTCGTCGTGTTCATCTCGACGATCGGCGGCCTGACCCTGTTCGCCGAGCCGGTCATGTTCGAGGGCAACCCGATGATGACGGGCGGCACCACCGGCCAGTACCAGACGGTGGCCATGTTCATCGTCAAGTCCGCCTTCCGCGACTTCGAGATGGGCTACGCCGCGGCGGCGGCCTGGCTGCTGTTCGTGCTGATCCTGATCGGGACGATGATCAACTACTGGTTCACCCGGCGCATCGGAGGGGCCAAGTGAACAACCGTCTCTGGGACGCCGGCCCCATGACCAAGGTCGTGCTCGGGTTCGCGCTGCTGCTGTCCGCGTTCCCGATCTACTACATGTTCATCATGGCGACGCGCACCAACGACGACGCCGTCGAGACGCCGCCGCCCCTGCTGCCCGGCGGCCACCTCGGTGAGAACATCCAGCGGCTGCTCGCCACCGAGGACGCCAACTTCGTGACCGGTCTGGTCAACTCGGCCATCGTCGCCGTCACGGTGACGGCGTCGGTGGTGCTCATCTCGACGCTGGCCGGCTTCGCGTTCGCCAAGCTCCGCTTCCCCGGTTCCAAGGCCCTGCTCGGCCTGATCCTCGTCACGATGATGGTGCCGCTCCAGCAGATGGGCATGGTGCCGCTGTACGAGATGATGGTCAAGCTCGAATGGACCGGCCAGCTCCAGGCGGTCATCCTGCCGTTCCTCGTCAACGGGTTCGGCGTGTTCATGATGACCCAGTACACCTCCCAGGCGGTGCCCGACGAGCTGGTCGAGGCGGCCCGGGTCGACGGGGCGACCACCCTCGGCATCTACGCCCGGGTCGTCCTGCCCGCGCTGCGGCCCGGGATGGCGGTGCTGGCGCTGCTCGTGTTCATGCAGACCTGGAACGAGTTCATGTGGCCGCTCATCGTGCTGAACCCGGACAACCCGGTGGTTCAGACGTCGATCGCGGCGCTCAACTCCGCCCACGGCACGGACTACGTGATGCTGTTCACCGGCACCGCCGCCTCCGTCCTCCCTCTCTTCGTGGTTTTCGTGCTGTTCGGCCGGCAGATCGTCGGCGGCCTGATGGAAGGTGCGGTCAAGGCGTGACGACTCAAGAGGAGCAGATGAGCTCCCACCTGCGGTTCCCTCCGGGATTCGCGTGGGGCGCGGCCACCTCGGCGTACCAGATCGAGGGCGCGGTGACCGACGACGGGCGCGGCGTCTCCATCTGGGACACCTTCACCAAGCAGCCCGGACGGGTGGTGGGCGGCCACCACGCGGACGTGGCCATCGACCACTACAACCGCTACAAGGACGACGTCGCCGTCATGGCCGACCTCGGCCTGAGCGCCTACCGGTTCTCGGTGTCGTGGCCGCGGATCCAGCCGGCGGGCTCCGGGGCGTTCAACCACAAGGGGCTCGACTTCTACAAGCGGCTCACCGACGAGCTGCGCGCGAACGGCATCGACCCGTGGCTGACCCTCTACCACTGGGACCTGCCGCAGGCGCTGGAGGACGCGGGAGGCTGGCCCAACCGGGACACCGCCTACCGCTTCGCGGAGTACGCGCTGTGCGTCCACGACGCGCTCAAGGACCACGTGCACACCTTCAGCACGGTCAACGAGCCGTGGTGCTCCGCCTTCCTCGGCTACGCCTCCGGCGAGCACGCCCCGGGCCGCCGGGAGCCGGAGAGCGCCATCAAGGCCGCCCACCACCTCAACCTCGCCCACGGGCTGGCCGTACGGGCCATGAACGCGCGGCGCGTGGGCGGCTGCGTCAACCTGTACGCGATCACCCCCGCCACCGGCAGCGACGCCGACCTCGACGCGGCGCGGCGGATCGACGGGCTGCAGAACCGCTTCTTCCTCGACGCGCTGCTGCTCGGCCGCTACCCCGAGGACGTCCTGGCCGACCTCGGCATGGACACCGGCTTCATCGCCGACGGCGACCTGGCCACCATCAACGCGCCGCTCGACGTGCTGCTCGTCAACTACTACAGCCGCTTCACCGTTTCGGGAGCCGGAGGCGGCAAGGCGTCGGCGGCGGCAGCGCCCACGGAGACGGGCTCTCCGTGGGTCGGCAGCGAGCACGTGTCGTTCGTCAACGGCGGGCGGCCGGTCACCGCGATGGGCTGGGAGATCGACGACAGCGGCCTGCTGGAGGTGCTGCAGCGCGTGGCGCGCGACTACCCGGCGATCCCGCTGGTGGTCTCCGAGAACGGCGCCGCGTTCGACGACGTGCTGAAGGACGGCCGCGTCCACGACGCCCAGCGCACCGCGTACCTCGACTGCCACCTGCGCGCCTGCCGGGAGGCGATCGAGGCCGGCGTGCCGCTGCAGGGCTATTTCGCCTGGTCGCTCATGGACAACTTCGAGTGGGCGTGGGGGTACGGCAAGCGTTTCGGGCTGGTCCACGTGGACTTCGAGACGCAGGAGCGGGTGCTGAAGGACAGCGCACGCTGGTACAGCCAGATCATCCGGCAGAATAGGCGCCATGAACCGACCGACTCTTGAGGCAGTCGCGGCCCGGGCCGGGGTCGGCCGGGGCACGGTGTCCAGGGTCATCAACGGGTCCCCCAACGTCAGCGAGAAGGCGCGCGAGGCGGTCCGCCAGGCCATCGAGGAGCTGGGCTACGTGCCCAACCGGGCCGCGCGCGCCCTCGTCACCCGGCGCACCGACACGGTGGCCCTGGTGGTGTCCGAGAGCGAGCTGCGGGTCTTCGACGAGCCGTACTTCGCGGGCACGATCCGGGGCATCGGATCGGCGCTGTCCGAGACCGGCCTCCAGCTCATCCTGGCGATGGCGCAGTCCGACGAGGAGCACGAGCGGCTCGAGCACTACCTGACGGGGCAGCACGTCGACGGCGTGCTGCTCCTGTCGCTGCACGGCGACGACCCGCTGCCCGCCCGTCTGGAGGCGATGGGCGTGCCCACCGTGCTCGGCGGCCGGCCGGTCGGCCCGGCTCCCTACAGCTACGTCGACATGGACAACCGGGCCGGCGCCCGGCAGGCGGTCAAGCACCTGCTCGGCCTCGGCCGGGCGTCGATCGCCACCATCGCCGGCCCGCAGGACATGGGCGTGGGCGTCGACCGTCTGGCCGGCTACCGCGACGCGCTGCTCAGCTCCGGCATGCCCGAGCTGGTGGCCTACGGCGACTTCTCCGAGGAGAGCGGCGCCTCGGCGATGCGCGAGCTGCTGGCCGGGCACCCGGGGCTCGACGCGGTGTTCACCGCCTCCGACCTGATGGCGGTGGGCGCGATGCGGGTGCTGAAGGCCGCGGGCCGCACCATCCCGGGCGACGTGGCGGTGGTCGGCTTCGAGGACTCGAAGGCGGCCGCGCACACCGACCCGCCGCTCACCACGGTCCACCAGCCGACCGAGGCCATGGGCCGGCAGATGGCGCAGCTCCTGGTCGCCCGCATCAACGGCGAGGAGGTCCGCCAGCCGGTGGTCATCCTCGACACCCACCTGGTGCTGCGCGAGTCGGCCTGACCCGGGCGCGGGCCGGCCCGGCCCGAGCCCGAGCACGAGCCGGCCGCCCCTGAGCCGGCTCCGGATTGTGGAGGACCCCCACGATGGACAGCAGGACGAAGCGGCGCCTGTCCCCCGCCGAGCTGGACGCACTGGCCCGGCGGGCCCTCGGCGCGGGCGTGGCCGCCTCGGCGGAGCTGACCGACGGCTACGCCAACGCCGTGTGGCGGCTCACGCTCGACGACGGCCGCGCCGTGGTGCTCAAGGTCGCGCCGCCACCGGAGCTGGAGCAGCTCAGCTACGAGCGTCACCTGCTGCGCATGGAGGCGGCGGTGTGCGAGCTGGCCCCGGCGGCCGGGGTGCCGGTGGCCGCGCTGGTGGCCGCCGGGTTCGACGACCCGGTGCTGGGCGGCGACTACCTGGTGCTGGGCGCGCTCGACGGCGTCTCCTGGAACGCCGTGCCCGCCTCGGAGGGACGGCTCGCCGACGGCGGGCACGACGAGCTGCGGCGCGAGCTCGGACGCTACCTGGCCCGGTTCAACGCGGTGACCGGCGAGGTGTTCGGCTACCCGCACGCGGGCATCACCGGGGTCACCTGGCGGGAGGCGTACCTCGCCATGGCCGGGGCGCTGCTGGCCGACACCCTGCGCTACCCGACGCCGCTGCCGATGCCCGCCGACGAGATCGCGGCCGTGCTCGCCGGGGCCGCGCCCGCGCTGGACGAGGTGACGACGCCGCACCTCGTCCACTTCGACGTGTGGCAGGGCAACGTGTTCCTCGACCTGACGGGCACGCCGCGCATCCAGGCCATCATCGACCACGAGCGGGCGTTCTGGGGCGACCCGCTGGCGGAGTTCGTCACGCCGACCATCTTCGGCGAGCTGCGCGAGGACGACCCGCTGCTCGCGGGCTACCGCGAGGTGACGCCGCTGGAGCTGACGCCGTCGGCGCGGGTGCGGCTCGACCTGTACCGCGCGTACCTGTACCTGATCCTGCTGGTGGAGAACGGGCCGCGCCAGTACCCGGAGGACGAGTACGCCCGGGTCCGCGAGCGGACCACGCCCGCGCTCGTCGAGGTGCTGGGCCGCCTCGCCGCCGCGCCCGCCTGACCGGAGATCCCCTGACCGGAGATCCCCTGACCGGAGATCCCCTCAGGCCGGTGGGAGGTCGGCGAGGAGGAGGGGGCGGGTCGTGGGGCGCCGGGAGCCTCCGGCGGGCTCGACCGTGAGCCCCACGCGCGCGTCCCCCTCGCGCACGCGGACCGTGACCGGCCCGGCCGGCCCGTCACCGGGGCCGGGATCGAGAAGGCCCGCCGGGCGGGCGCCGCCGGGCCCCATCAGCCACAGCTCGTAGACGCGTGACGCGGGCAGCCTGGGCAGTCCCGCCGAGGCGAACACCGCGCTCCCCCGCGTCCGGGAGACGACGAGCGTGCCGGTACCGCCGGAGGCGACGGGCCGCCGCACGGTCCACGCGTCGGGTGCGGCCAGCACGGCGGCCACCTCGCGCTCGCGGGCGCGCGACGCGGCGAGGTCGCCGCTCGCGTCCTGGGCGGCCACCCCGAGCACGACGGCCGCCACCGTGGCGGCGAGCGCGGCGGCGACCGCCCTGCCGGCGGCGACGGTCACGG
>NZ_JBFAIA010000209.1:0-13658 GCF_040654455.1 Nonomuraea sp. NPDC050691 | reverse complement strand
CTAAAAAATACTAACAATAGAAATATAAAACAAAAGCTTACTACACTCATTATTAGTAATTTAGCCATTTTGACACCTTCTTTCAAATATTTATAATAAACAATTGACATCAATATTACAATTGTAATATTATTGTTTTGTAAAAATTACAACTGTAATATCGGAGGGTTTATTTTGAAAAAGTTAATATTTTTAATTGTAATGGCTTTAGTTTTAAGTGCATGTAATTCAAACAGTTCACATGCCAAAGAGTTAAATGATTTAGAAAAAAAATATAATGCTCATATTGGTGTTTATGCTTTAGATACTAAAAGTGGTAAGGAAGTAAAATTTAATTCAGATAAGAGATTTGCCTATGCTTCGACTTCAAAAGCGATAAATAGTGCTATTTTGTTAGAACAAGTACCTTATAATAAGTTAAATAAAAAAGTACATATTAACAAAGATGATATAGTTGCTTATTCTCCTATTTTAGAAAAATATGTAGGAAAAGACATCACTTTAAAAGAACTTATTGAGGCTTCAATGACATATAGTGATAATACAGCAAACAATAAAATTATAAAAGAAATCGGTGGAATCAAAAAAGTTAAACAACGTCTAAAAGAACTAGGAGATAAAGTAACAAATCCAGTTAGATATGAGATAGAATTAAATTACTATTCGCCAAAGAGCAAAAAAGATACTTCAACGCCTGCTGCTTTCGGCAAGACTTTAAATAAACTTATCGCAAATGGAAAATTAAGCAAAAAAAATAAAAATTTCTTACTTGATTTAATGTTTAATAATAAAAACGGAGACACTTTAATTAAAGATGGTGTTCCAAAAGACTATAAGGTTGCTGATAAAAGTGGTCAAGCAATAACATATGCTTCTAGAAATGATGTTGCTTTTGTTTATCCTAAGGGCCAATCTGAACCTATTGTTTTAGTCATTTTTACGAATAAAGACAATAAAAGTGATAAGCCAAATGATAAGTTGATAAGTGAAACCGCCAAGAGTGTAATGAAGGAATTTTAATATTCTAAATGCATAATAAATACTGATAACATCTTATAGTTTGTATTATATTTTCTATTATCGTTGACATGTATAATTTTGATATCAAAACCTGATTTTCCCTTTATTATTTTCGAGATTTATTTTCTTAATTCTCTTTAACAAACTAGAAATATTGTATATACAAAAAATCATAAATAATAGATGAATAGTTTAATTATAGGTGTTCATCAATCGAAAAAGCAACGTATCTTATTTAAAGTGCGTTGCTTTTTTCTCATTTATAAGGTTAAATAATTCTCATATATCAAGCAAAGTGACATAATTGTTGAATTTATAGTAACTGAAACGTATGATTAGGGTGTATATTAATTATGAGATGGAAATCAATGATTGTTGGCTATGCGAGAGTATCATCGAACGATCAAAATTTAGAAAGACAACTTGAAAATTTAAAGACGTTTTGTGCTGAAAAAATATTTACAGAAAAACAGTCTGGGAAATCTATTGAAAATAGACCAGTACTTCAAGAAGCACTTAACTTTTTGAGGATGGGAGATCGGTTTGTAGTAGAATCCATTGATTGTTTAGGTCGTAATTATGATGAAGTGATTCATACCGTTAATTATTTAAAAGACAAAGAAGTACAATTAATGATTACTAGCTTACCTATGATGAATGAAGTGGTTGGCAATCCATTACTGGATAAGTTTATGAAAGATTTAATTATTCAAATATTAGCAATGGTTTCAGAACAAGAGAGAAATGAAAGTAAACGTCGACAAGCGCAAGGAATTCAAGTTGCGAAGGAAAAAGGCGTATATAAAGGGCGCCCCTTACTTTATTCACCAAATGCTAAAGATCCACAGAAACGTATTATTTATCATCGCGTTGTAGAAATGTTAGAAGAAGGCCAATCAATTAGTAAAATTGCGAAAGAAGTAAATATAACAAGGCAGACGATTTACAGAATTAAAAACGATAATGATTTGATTTAATAAACTTTGTTTCAATGCAACTGAGAGCTTCTCACAGCGTCTCAAAACAGATGATTATAATCTATTATGAGTTTTTAATAATAAGACAAGAAAAGAGAGCGTAAATATGCTCTCTCTTTTTCTCATTAACGAATGTTTATAACGCAATCATGATGAGAGTATTAATACAGTTAATTATTTGAAATACTTTAGTTTATATAATGTTGAATTATAGGTAGTGAAATTGTATTTATTATACATTGTCATATCGTTGTTTAATGATAGTTAATTTAAGGATAATAGAATTAATATTATATATAGATGAACAAAACAAGCAACAGAGCAGAAAAAACACTTTTAGATTATTTTTACTCATTCTCTATTTTATTTATTTTTGCTATAATAAATAAAGAATATTAAATGGAGGTGTTTTTATGAAAAAGAAATTTGTTTCTAGTTGTATTGCTAGTACAATCTTATTCGGCACTTTATTAGGTGTAACTTATAAAGCTGAAGCTGCAACAGTACATGTAGCTGGTGGTGTTTGGAGCCATGGTATTGGAAAACATTACGTATGGTCTTATTATAGTCACAATAAAAGAAATCATGGTTCAACAGCAGTAGGGAAATATTCATCTTTTAGTGGTGTTGCTCGACCTGGTGTTCAATCTAAGGCATCTGCTCCAAAGGCTTGGGGTGGAAACAAAACATTTTATAGTCTTCACTAATTACATATATTAATTAAGGAGAATAGACAGAATTAAGTAAACTTAATTCTGTCTATTCTCTTGAAAGAGGCAATATGAAAAAATTCAAATTATTTTTAGATTTTAGTACTTTATTATTAATTTCAGGGCTATTATTTTTATTTTTCTTCAAAGAAAATGAAGAAATTATACCTGAAAGTTCCAATATTTTAACAATCTCTAATTGGGATAAATCTAACAGTAAATCAAAAGTGTTAGATGTCATTGAATCAGGCGCCAAAAATCAAAATATACAAATAATTAAATCCGTTAAAGATTTTGATAATAAAAAAGAATTTTTTGTTTTCAACTCAAAACGAAATAATTCTGACTTTATACGTAATAAAACATCACTTTTAACTCCATCAGATTTATTAAACAGAGAGATAAAAGGAAAGTATTATATTATTGGTGAACATTTCAATGTAGAAGAGCTTACGAGTGAATTAAAAAAAGCTGGTTTAACATCTGAAGTTGAATACATAAATAGAAACATATTATTTTTTGAATTAGTCATAGATAATGATTTATTAGTGCCTTTCATATTCTTAGGCGTATTATATCTTTTGTACTTCTTATATGACAGAGGATATAATTTGAAATTTTATGCTATTCAAAAGCTACATGGCTTTTCAACTACACGCATTATTTTTCATAATATTCATATAAAAATCATTTATTGGCTAGTACTTACCGCTATTTTCTTTATTGCTAATATATTAATCATTCATATAGCCAATTTAGAATTGGATTTCTTAATGTTTATTCGTAGATTTATCGTGTTGCTTTTTGTTTTTGCTTGTATTACTACATTGCTGTGGCTGATTTCGTATAGTCTTCTTTTGAAGTTAAGTATTCCATTAATCTTAAAAGGGAAAAAAGGATATAAGTTTTCAATATTTATGGGTACCTTCACCAAATGTATCATGGTGCTAATACTATCTTTTTTACTGGCACAAAATTTAAATGCTTATACGAAGTTAAAGAATATATATGACTCTGAAAAAATCTGGCAAAAGTTAGATAATTACTATACATTAGAGATTTCTCCTAATATTAGAAATTCAGAAGAAAAACAAATTTTAGAAACTAATATATACAATTTAATTAAGAAAAGCGAACAACTTGGTGGATTGCTTTTAAAGAATAATAATATAGCCAATCCCGATAAAAACAATTACATTCCTGAAAATGGCAATGTCTTTTTTATCAATAACAATTTTCTGAATTTCTATAAAAATATAAATCATGATTTTAAAATGATTGACAATCATTCGGATAAAATAAACGTGTTTATTCCTCCAAGGTTACAATATCAAAAATCTGAAATTCAAAAAAATCACCAAGGATGGATTGACTTTCAAAAGCAACAAAACAAAAAAGTAGATGTGCAAGTACTGTCAAAAAACGTATCTGTTTTTTCTTTTGATCGCACAACTAATTTGAAATTTGGGTATCTAGATTCTCCAATAGTAATGTTGTTGACACTTGACGATTTAACAGGAGATTTTTATTTAGCTGCTGTTTCTCAAGGTGGATATCTATTTAAAGATTTAGATACACTTAAACAGTTGCTTAAAGATAATCACCTAGAAGAAGAAATTAGCGGTATAACTAATTACAAGGATTCTGTGTTAAATGAATTAAATGAAACGAAAACAAAAATGATAATAACAATAGTTACTATTATTATTAACGTTTTCATTCTTTTGATAGCTACTGTATTTGAAACAATTCAATATTTTAGCTGGAATAAAAAGCAACTATTATTAAGAAAAATTCATGGTTATTCATTATTCAGCAGTAATGTACGTTATTTAACAATTTCTATCTTACTTTCTATTATGTTAGCTTACACTACGCATATTTTATTTGGTTCAAAGATATTACTATTCATAATAATGTCTATTGCTATTATTCAACATTTACTTCAAATTGCTTATATTAAATATCTTGAAAAATACTTTAAAGATTTAATGAGGGAGATTTAAACAATGAAAAGAACTTTAATTATTGTAACAATTGTACTATTAATCATCATACTTAGTCTGTTATTGGTTAGAAATGAGCATTTAGATCGTTTTAACCCACTGTTAAAAGAAAAAGTATCTTATGCCAAAGTTCCAAAAGATACCCAGGACTATAGAAATATAACTGTATACTCTAAAAATGGAGAAAAAAAGAGTTATAAATTGGATTTTTTAGGTTATGATCCTACAAAAGAATATGTGAAAGTAAATCATAAAGGGAAATATGTGCGTTCGATAGAATACATTACAAAAGATATTCCTAGCTTTTTAAAATGAGGTGACCGATAGTGATAAAACTTGAAAATGTTTTTGTAAAAAAAGGTAATAAAAACATTTTAGACGGATGTAACTTTAATTTTGAAAAAGGAAAATCATATGCTTTAGTTGGAGAAAGTGGCGCTGGAAAATCTACTTTACTTAACATAATCGCTGGGTTCGAAGATGTATCACAAGGAAGCATATATATTGAAGATAAGTTACTAAAAAAGAAAGTCGATTTTTATAGATATACGTTAGGGTATTTGTTTCAAAATTTTGCTTTACTTGAAAATCAAACAATCAGTCAAAATTTAGATTTAGCCCTAAAGTTCAAAAAGAATAAAAAAGATAATATGAACTTAAAGAAAGAAGTATTAAAAAAGGTCGGCCTAGATTTAGATATCAAGAGAATTGTTAGTTCTCTAAGCGGTGGTGAACAACAAAGAGTAGCATTGGCAAGATTAATATTAAAAGATCCGAAAATCATTTTAGCTGATGAACCTACTGGGTCACTAGATACGAAAAATGGAAAAATAGTTATTGATTTATTATTGAAGCTACTTGATGAAAATAAAACTATGATTGTCGTAACGCATGATTTAGAGCTTGCGAAACGATTTGATGTCATAGTCAATATTTCTGAGCTTAGAAGTTAAGAAATATTGATAGGTATAGCCATACATAGAGAAAAAACAATATGAAATATGATTAGTCATTACTTTTGAGTTTTTTAATTTAAGGACTGGATTTTCCAGTCCTTTTTTATGATGACAAAAAACAAGCCTCGCAGAGCACACGTTTTTAATGACTTATTTGGTTTTTAATAAGTCTAGTATGTTAAAACTTTTCTGTGTTTAGGTGTTATAATCATATGCAGTGGAAGTTGATTTATTATGTCTTATTCAATTATTCGAGTTGTTAAAGTGAAATCAAAAACAAATACAAGAGGTATTCAAAGACATATTCAAAGAGAAAATAAAAATTATGAAAATATAGATATTGATTTAAGTAAGTCATATTTAAACTATGATTTAGTCAATGATACTAAGTTTGATTTTAATAAAAAAATTGATGAGAAAATCGAAAAAAATTATAAAGGGAAACGCAAAATTAGAACAGATGCCATTAAACATATTGATGGATTAATTACATCAGATAATGTGTTTTTTAATCAATTATCTGAAGAAGAGACAAAATAGTTTTTTAAGCATGCTAAAGCGTTCTTGGAAGAAGAATACGGTAAAGAAAATCTTTTATATGCGACAGTACATATGGATGAGATAACACCACATATGCATTATGGCGTAGTTCCTATTACTAAAGATGGACGTTTAAGTGCGAAAGAAGTTGTAGGTAATAAAAAAGCATTAACCGAATTCCAAGATAGATTCAATACGTATATTAATAAGCAAGGCTATGATTTAAAACGAGGAATTTCTAGACAACTTACAAAAGAAAAACATGATCAAGTTAGCCGTTATAAACAAAAAACAGAATATCATAAACAAATGCATATGCGCTAGAAGCAAATAGAGGATTATTTAAAGCAAGAAAATGATAAATTGATACAAAACTACCAAAAATCATTAGATACGCTTAAAAAGCTTCTGAGTGTCATGTATGAAATTAAAACTAAAAATGTAGGTGGATGGTTTCATAAAGAGAAGCAAGAAACAGGCAATATTGTAATTACTAAAACTGATTTTGAAAAATACACTAAACAAATTAAAGCAGCACAGATGATATTAGATGATTATGAATGTATTAAAAGTGGGAAGTCATTAAAAAAAGCAGAGAAACAAAATGAAAGTTTAGTTAATGAATTGACTAGTGTCCATATGGAAAATGAAAAGCTGGTTGAAGAATTTAATGATTTAGCACAACGTTATAATTATTTGTTGTCAGAGAATGAAAAGAAAGATAAAGAACTAAATTATACGCTTAAGTTATTCAATCAAGTTTTTAAAATCATTAAAAGTATGATGAAAGAAGAGCGTTATCATACACTAATAAATCATATTGATAATCATTTAGACAATTCTAAAATACGTGAAGTAATGACGATAGATAACAATGATGAACAGTTCTTTAAGAAGAAATATCAAGCACAAGAACGAGAAATCATTTTTAAAGAAGATAGAGAAGATGGTTATACATTATAAAAATAGATATTTAAATGCATTTGTTTGAGGTTAATTATTTTTTAGGATGAAAAATAGGTAGCCCCCCTCGAACTTTTTAATATATTTTTATAAATCTTTTTAAAAACCTTTTTAGGGGCTTGTTCAGCCCTAGAGCAACAAGGGATTTCAATGCCTAAAGGAGTGTTTTTGCCACATAAAAGGAGTGTTTTTGCCACATAAAAGGAGTGTTTTTGCCACATAAAAGGAGTGTTTTTGCCACATAAAAGGAGTGTTTTAAAAAGTTGTACTCCTTTTATGGTTTGACATTGATAATAAAGTAGTTTATTGTGAATAAAAGTTTTCAAATGGGAGTGTATATTCAAACGATACTCCTTTAGGTTCGTAATAAAGGGGGCTGTATCATGACAGGAGAGACAGTTGTATATAAAAATGAAATGAATTTAGTTCCATTAAGGCGATTTACAGCTACTGAAATTAATTTATTTTTTGCGATGTGTAATAAATTAAAAGAGCAAGATACTAATACATTACGTTTGTCTTTTGATGAATTAAAAAAATTAAGTAATTATAGTCCAGAAACACGTAATATTAATAGATTTGCTAATGATTTAGATAATGTGTATAAAAAGATGTTGAATTTAACCATTAGATATGAAGATGATGATGTAATAGAAAGATTCGTTTTATTCAATCATTATAGAATCCATAAGCGAGAACAATATCTAGAAATATCAACTTCTTCAAATTTAAAACACATATTGAATTCAATTACTAATAATTTTACAAAATTTGAATTAAAAGAAATGACTAGGCTTAAATCTACATATTCTAAAAATATGTTTAGATTACTTAAACAATACAAACATACAGGCTATTTAAAAATTCACATCGATGATTTTAAAAATCGTTTAGATATACCTAAATCTTATCGTATGACTGATATTAACAAAAATGTTTTTAAACCTATTATTATTGAATTAGGTTCTATATTTAATAATCTTACTATCAATAAAATCAAAGCGAAAAAAGGGCGTAAAATTGAATGGATAGAGTTCACATTTGACGCTGAGAAACGCATTCATAACAAACGACAACCTCAAATGTCCAAGATAGATAAATCAAGACAATATGTGAGGCGTGAAAAGACGCCTAAATGGTTAGAAGAACGGTCATATGAAAAGCAACCTCAAAAAGATTACGACCCACAATTAGAGAAAGAACGAGAGGATTTTTTAAAACAACTTGAACTGAATTGGGAATAACGCAACTTTTCGTTGCGAGTTGGTTAACTAAAAGTATCGTGACTTTTCAATTATTTTAATTATAGTTTGAGTTAAGGAGTGATTTTATGAAATTAGCTGAAGCTATAAAAGAACAGAGAGAATTAAAAGGATGGTCTCAAGAGGAATTAGCCAATATATTAAAGGTTTCCAGACAAAGTGTTTCTAAATGGGAAAGTGCCAAAAACTATCCTTCCTTAGATATTTTGATTGCTATGAGCGATTTATTCGGAATCTCTTTAGAGCATTTAATTAAAGGAGATGCACGTTTTAAAAAAGTTATTTTAGAGGGAAATTATAGAGAGAGTAACAGGGTACCTTCCATAGTTGATTTTCTTTATGATTTTTGGTGGCTTTTCTTTCCTGTTGCCGGATTTTTAGTTTGGGCCATTCATTCGTTCATGGGTTGATTTTAAAATCAAAATTTAATGCACATCAGGCAATATGAAAAAGGAAAGTATTTTTACGACACCTTGAAATGTATTGATAAGAATAGAAGAGTTTACAAAAGGCAATATGAAATATATACTAAAAGTAACAAGAATTTCGTTTGTAAACGCAAAAAACCCCGAACTATTCGCCGTAGTTCGGGGTTTTTTGGTGAATTGGCTTTAATCGTCTATATTATTTTTTATCACGTTTATGGAGCTAATAACCAAATAACGTAACGAGACAACCACTGATTGCCGTTGTCATGATGTGAACAAGAATTTCATTCATAAATCGCACCTCCTCTCTACGCCGAATTGACATCTGAGAGATAGACGACCTTCACATTATAACAAATCTCTCCTTCCATGAAATAACATGAATATTAATAAATGTTGTTATATATTAAAGATAAATAAATATAAGGGTGGGATTGATAATGTTTGGCGATCAAAGACAAGAAGCTACAAAATATGTCATTAAAGAAGGTTATCAAGATATTTATTTCCTCAACAAAAACGGGGAATGGTATTATTTCGAAGTAAGAAGTGTCTGGCGTGGCAAACATATTATTAGAGTTAAAGATGGTTTGTTAGGTTGGAGAAAAGAAATAGTAACTGAATAAAGATACAAAATACTTGCCAATGCAAAAGAATGAAAACGCGTCAAATCAACGATGTATAAAAGATGCATAAAAGATAATGAAAGTAAAAAGCCATAAATGCCGTCATATAGGCATTTATGGCTTTTTGTTTGGTTAACATAATCGATGATTATCAGAAGTTCAATTCACATAAAAAAGCACGGCTAATTTATGAACTTGTCGTACCTTTTTAATTAAAATTAGTTACCAAATAGACGACTCCAAAACCCCTTTTTAGGTTCCGTTTCTTCACTCTTTTCTTCTATATCACTATCATTGTCATTTGGATTAGCTGAAACGTCTTCTCTTTGTGCTTCTTCACCTTGTGTACTTTCGTCGCTTTGACTTCCAGATATATCCTTATATTGAATCTCTGTTTCTTTAGTTTCTTCCTGATCTCGGTTAATATTTACAGGACTAGTAGTATATGTTTTTTCTTGTGCATCAACGTTTTGTCTAGCGTTAGTAGATGTATCAAAGGGATAATTAAGGTGTTTTTCTTTTTCTAATTGATTTTCTAATTTTTGAATCTTTTTATTACTCTCTAATGCCAGAACTTGCTGATTCTCAAGCAATTTTGATCTTTCTTGCAACTCTTTTCTGTAAAATTCAATTGTTGTTTCATGACGACTTTCTTGTTTTTCAATTTGATTATTTAAAGTATTAATCTGATTTTTAAGTATTTCTACTATTTGAGCATCGCTTTTAGATTCAAAATTAATATTATCCGACTCTTTTTTTTGTTTGTCTTCAGTAGCACTTTCAAAACCATATTTCTTTTTATTTTCATTTACTCTTTGAATGATTTTTTCTATATCGGTATCTTCTTTAATAAACGAAGTGTTTTCCTGTTTTATTGTCTCTATATTCAATCTCTTAATATTATTAAAAATCGTTTGCTTACTAACCCCTAATTCTTCACTCAACCTTTTTACACTTTTCATATCATCAACCCTTTATAAAATGTTTATAAACCCTTAGTAAAATATTATAAGCTTATAACGATTAATAATAAAGTAATCGACAAATAAAAATATAAATTCGCCAACCTTTTTATCAAGGGTTTGTAAAGGGTTTATGGTGTTTATCAAAGGTTTATAAACCTATATTTTCCCTTTTTTAAGTTTATTCAAAGTGCTATAATAACCTTAATATAACAAAAACCCCAACTACTGGTAATAGTCGGGGTTTGGTAATAAAACGTTTAGAAACTGTTTATTTATATAATTTTCGATACTTAGATTATATAATGAATAATATCTTAGTGCAAGCACCTAGATTATTAAATAAACACAAAAAATGTAAGCGTTTTATTACCTCTTACCAAACTAAAATTCGGAAAGAGGTTTTTATTATGTCAATTAAACTTTACAACATAAATGAGGAATACAGAGAAAAGTTTTATCAAATACCGAAAGTATTTTTTACAAATCCTAAATATATCAAGTTATCCAATGATGCAAAAATGGCATGGGGTATTCTTAGAGATCGTTTAGATTTATCAATTAAAAATGGTTGGGTTGATTCTAAAACAGGTAATATTTATTTTTATTACAAAAATGAAAACCCACAAAATATATTAAATTGTAAAAAAGATAAAGTAATTAAAATAAAGAAAGAACTTAATTGAAGCCGAATTACTACTACAAGAAAGACAAGGTTTAAATAAGACAAATAAACTTTATTTAGTTAAACCAGAAGTAACAGAAGATGATATTTATAAAATTCAAAAGCAAGAAAACACTGTTGAGAGCAGCAATGGCAAGGAAGTCGGAAAAACCGACTTCAAGAAGTCGATAAAACAGAATCTAATGATACTGAACTTAGCTATACTGAATCTAACAATACTGAAATAAATGATATGAATGACTTGAATGATATAGAGTCCGAAAATGAAATTAGTAATCATTCAAGTCAATGCAAGGTTATTTAATGCAAACAATTTTAACTGAATTTGAAGAAACACATGCACTTTATATGCGCCGTAAAAACATGAAACAATATAATATCTTTAATCAATCATTCAAATGATTTTATAACAATCAAAGATACATCAAAATATTTCGTTAAATCATCTGACTTTTTAACTGATAGCGATGAAAAAATCAAGAAATTGTCAGTGATCTAGAAAAAGATTTGTATCGAAAACGTATGTTAAGTTATGGTGGATTGCTTAAATAAAAACATAAAATTTTAAACTTAGACGATGCTGAAGATGGCAATTTAATTAATACAAGTGATGAAGATAAAATAGCAAATGAAGAAGAAAAGGCACATTCGATTACGGCAATTTTGAAAAGCAAAATTATTATTTAAGGCATTAGTGATAACTGATGTCTTTTTTTATTACTTTTTTGTAAAAAAAGTGCTGTCTTATTTTTGTGACAAATGCTGTATGTAGTGTCACAAAAGTGTGACACTTGAGCTTTTTATGACCCCACACAAAAACATTTTCGAAGCCTTGAAATATCTGGCTTTGCCAGATCCCCCATTCATTGATGGGGACAAATTTCCCTTATGCTCTTACGGAGATTTTAGAGTTAAATTAAAATTTCTAAGTTTTTGATAAGAAAAGCCCTGCAGGAATTTAGAAGAACGTGGGGAAGTTTTAAAGAATTTTATGCTAATTTTTAATTTGCATGTAAATGGGCAGTGTCTAAAAAATAGTTATTGTTTTTGCTCAAATTTTTGTTTTTGAAAATAGCATATATTTATTTGGCTCATATTTGCGTTTTAAAAGCGTATATAAGTTTTAGATATAAAACTATATGAATCACCCCTAAATCTTTAAAATGCCCTCTTAAAATTCAAAATAAGGGCATAAAAAATAAAAGCCCCCCCAGATAAAGTGAGGTAGCTTTTTCTTTCGACGCCGTATCGTCGATGTAATTCAAAAAAGTTATGGGCTATAAATCTACATCACTTTTTCAAGAATGTAGTAGCAATATTCAACGCAAATTAATTTTTATAACTGCTCGGAATATCTCAAGCCGTTTCTTTAATTTTGAAATAAAAAAATCGACGAAGGTCGATTACGTTTTTGCACATGTCGATTTATCCGACGTATAAGTGCGCCCTTACGGGATTTAACTAGATTATAACGACGAATTTTAGACCTGTAAAGCAATAACAATTAGGTCTACCAGGTAGATAAAGTGTACAAAGTAGAACCGAAAAAGTTATTTATTTTGAAGATTTTTCGTAGATATAATTTGCTAATAAACTTCCTAAAACTGAATAAAGAAAAATAGTTAAACTCATGTAATCACTCCATAATTCTGAAGTGTCTCCATGTCTACGCATAGACACGCATTTATGCCGAGAAAATTTATTGTGCGTTGAGAAGAACCCTTAACTAAACTTGCAGACGAATGTCGGCATAGCGTGAGCTATTAAGCCGACCATTCGACAAGTTTTGGGATTGTTAAGGGTTCCGAGGCTCAACGTCAATAAAGCAATTGGAATAAAGCACCTATGATTATTTAAAAATATAAGTTATAATACATTCAAAAATATTTTTGAATGAGGTGTATTATGATTCAAACGGTTGTTGCTGCTGCTGTTCTTTATATTGCTACAGCAGTTGATTTATTAGTAATTTTATTAATATTTTTTGCTAGAGCAAAGACTAGAAAAGAATATAGAAATATTTATGTTGGTCAATATTTAGGGTCTATTATTTTAATATTAGTTAGTTTGTTTTTAGCTTTTGTATTAAATTATGTTCCAGAAAAGTGGATATTAGGTTTATTGGGTTTAATACCAATTTATCTTGGAATTAAAGTGGCTATTTATGATGATTGTGAAGGAGAAAAGAGAGCTAAAAAAGAATTGAATGAAAAAGGATTGTCTAAATTAGTTGGTACGGTTGCAATTGTTACGATAGCAAGTTGTGGCGCCGATAATATTGGTTTATTTGTTCCGTATTTTGTGACATTAAGTGTTACTAATTTATTACTTACTCTGTTTGTCTTTTTAATTTTAATTTTCTTCTTGGTGTTTACTGCACAAAAATTAGCTAATATCCCAGGAATTGGAGAAATTGTTGAGAAATTTAGTCGTTGGATTATGGCTATCATTTATATAGCTTTAGGTTTATTTATTATTATTGAAAATGACACTATTCAAACAATTTTAGGATTTATATTTTAA
>NZ_JBFAIA010000208.1:0-13791 GCF_040654455.1 Nonomuraea sp. NPDC050691 | reverse complement strand
TATTTTTGTTTTTTTTCTCTACATTTACCACTTCGCGATCGGGGTGGTCCCAGCGGTCGGGGGCGTGCCGGGGGCCCCCCGCCGCGGGGGGGGGGGGGGGGGAGGCGGGCGCGACGCCTTTCCGGGCCCGATTCACGGGGGACGGCCGCCCGTCCAGCCTGCTACGACAGCCGGGAGCCGCGGACCTCGGCCCAGGCCAACGAGTGCCGGATGCCCTCCTCCAGCGAGTAGCCCGCGCGCCAGCCCAGCAGCCGCTCGGCGAGATCGCTGCGCGTGTACGCGCCCGCCACGTCACCCGGGCGGCGCGCCGTCTCCACCACCTCCACCGGCCGGTCCACCACGTGGTTGAACGCCTCGGCCAGCTCACGCACCGTCGTGCCGGACCCGGTGCCCAGGTTGATGACCGAGCCCTCCGGGAACAGGCCGTCGAAGCGCCGCAGCGCCTCCACGTGGGCCTGCGCCAGATCCCAGACGTGGATGTAGTCGCGGATGCCGGACCCGTCGCGGGTCGGGTAGTCGGTGCCGGTGATCTGGAACGGCGTGCCCTCCTCGTACGCCTCGATGAGCTTGCCCAGGGCGTGGCTGGGCCGCCGGAGCTGGAGCCCGGTGCGCAGCCGCGGATCGGCGCCGATCGGGTTGAAGTAGCGCAGCGACAGGATCCTGATCGGCTGGGTGGCCGCGATGTCGGCGAACATGGCCTCGCACATCGCCTTGGTCCGCGCGTACGGGCTCTGCGGGTCGAGCGGCGACCGCTCGTCCACGGTGTGGTCCTCACCGGTGCGGTAGATCGAGGCCGACGAGCTGAACACCATCCGCTCGCACCCGTTGCGCAGCAGGTGGTCGACGAACTCCAGGCTCTTGGCGACGTTGGCCCGGTAGTAGCCGACCGGGTCGGCCACGGAGTCGGGCACCACGATGAGCGCCGCGCAGTGGATGACGGCCTCGATGTCGGGCCGCTCGGCGAAGACCTTGTCGACCAGCGCGCCGTCGCTGATGTCGCCCTCGTAGAAGGCCCGGCCCTCGGCGAACTCGCGCCGCCCCGTCACGAGGTTGTCGAGGATCACCGGCTCGATCCCGGCGTCCAGGCACGCCGAGGCCACCGTGCTCCCGATGAACCCCGCGCCGCCGGAAATCAACACACTCATGCCGCCCCCTGCTCCTCACGCTCCGCCGCCCACCGGCCTGCCCGGCTGGGCTCCCCGCCACACCCGCCGGCGATGCGCCTCGGCCTGGCGGGGCCACCCGGCGCCGCGCGCCGTGCCCGACCATCCTCGACCACCGCGTGGAGCGCTCGTGACCATTCAGGACGGCCCGGCGGGGTCGCTCCGTCACCGAGCAGGCAGCGTTACGTGATTGTTACCACATCCGGTCCTCGGGTCACCCGTTTCGTTTGTCTACCTATGAGACGCATGCGAAGCACTTAGTCCTGGAGTACCCCGTGAATCCCCTCTTCCGGAAGCCGGCCCTGCTCGCCATGGCCGCTCTGGTCTCGATGACGGCCTGCGCGGCGGAGAGCGCGCCCGCGACGCGGGCACAGGCGGCCCCGGCCGTCAGCGCTCCCGCCAAGGCCGCCACAGCGGCGAGGACGCCGCTGGCCCAGGCCGCCGGCGCGGCCAAGCAGGCCGCGCCCAAGCAGGCCGCGCCCAAGAAGCCCAAGCTGGAGATCGCCGACATCACGCCCATGGGCGAGACCACCGAGAAGGTGGGCGTCGGCTTCCCCATCATCGTCACGTTCGACCGGGACGTACGCGACAAGGCGGCGGCCGAGGCGGTGCTTGAGGTGGAGGCCGAGAAGCCGGCCGACGGAGCCTGGCGCTGGGTCTCCGACCGCAAGGTCATCTACCGCACGAAGACGTACTGGAAGCCGCACCAGAAGGTGCTGTTCACCGCGCACCTCAGCCAGATCCCCGGCAACGAGGCCGCCGAGGACGTCTCCCGCCGCTTCGCCGTGGGCACCGCCAACATCTCGCTGGTCGACACGCGCCGGCACGTCATGAAGACCTACCGCGACGGCAAGCTCGCCAAGCGGATCCCGATCAGCGCCGGCCGCGGCGGGCTCATGCGCAACGGCGTGGACGTGTACCTGACGACCAGCGGCGTCCACCTGACCATGGGCAAGAAGCGGGTCGAGACCATGACCTCGTCCTGGATGGGCGTCACCGACCCCAAGGACCCGCAGTACTACAAGGAGGAGATCCCCTGGGCGGTGCGGATCTCCGACAGCGGCGAGTACGTCCACCAGAGCGCCGGCTACTACCAGTACCTCGGCCGCTCCAACCAGAGCCACGGCTGTGTCCGCGCCACCCCGGCGGGGGCCAAGTGGTTCTACACGATCGCCCAGCGCGGCGACGTCGTGAAGATCACCGGCACCAAGCGCAAGCTCGACTGGCGCAACGGCTGGAGCTACTGGCAGCTCAACTGGACGCAGTGGAAGAAGGGCAGCGCCCTCGGCGGCACCCAGATCACCGCCGAGAAGAGCTGACCCCTCGGTCCGGCGGCCGGTGAGAGCACGAGCCTCACCGGCCGTGGCCGTCCCGTGAGGTCAGAGCTTTTCGAGAGGGGCGTACGCCAGCAGGAGCGTCTTCTCGCCCCCGCTCCCGAAGTCGATCTTCACCTTGGTCTTCTCGGCCTGCCCGTCCACCGACACCACGGTGCCCAGCCCGAACGCGTCGTGCGACACCCGGTCGCCGGGGGTCAGCGACGGGACCGCCTTGCCGCCCTTCTTCGGCGCGGCCGTCGCGGCGGCCGGCTCGCGGCGCGTCGCCGCGTTCCAGGCGGTCTTCTCCGGCGGCGTGCGCCAGTCGATGAGCTGGCCCGGCACCTCGCTGACGAACCGCGACGCCGGGTTGAACGACGGGGCGCCCCACGAGCTGCGCACCGCCGCCCGCGTGAGGTACAGGCGCTTCTGGGCGCGGGTGATGCCGACGTAGGCCAGCCGGCGCTCCTCCTCCAGCTCCTTCGGCTCGCCGAGCGAGCGCACGTGCGGGAAGACGCCGTCCTCCATCGCCGTCAGGAACACGACCGGGAACTCCAGCCCCTTGGCCGTGTGCAGGGTCATCAGCGTCACCACGCCCTGGCCGCCGTCGGCGTCGGGGATCTGGTCGGCGTCGGCCACCAGCGACACCTGCTCGAGGAACTCGACCAGCGTGCCCTCGGGGTTGGCCTCCTCGAACTCCGAGGCGACCGAGACGAGCTCGTTGAGGTTCTCCAGGCGGGACTCGTCCTGCGGGTCCTCGGACGCCTCCAGCTCGGCGCGGTAGCCGGTGGCGACCAGCACCTCCTCCGCCAGCGCGGACGGCGGCACGCCCTCGGCCTTGGCGATCAGCTCCTCCAGCATGGCGACGAAGTCGCGCACCGCGTTGAGGGAGCGGGTGGCCATGCCCGGCGCCTCGTCGGCCCGGCGCAGCCCCTCCCAGAACGTGACGCGCTCGCGCGCGGCGAACGCCTCGATCATCGCCTCGGCCCGGTCGCCGATGCCGCGCTTGGGCACGTTGAGGATGCGCCGCAGCGACACCACGTCGGCCGGGTTGGCCAGCACCCGCAGGTAGGCCAGCAGGTCCTTGACCTCCTTGCGCTCGTAGAAGCGCACGCCGCCGACCACCTTGTACGGCAGGCCGGTGCGGATGAAGATCTCCTCGAACACGCGGGAGGCGGCGTTGGTGCGGTAGAAGACGGCGACGTCGCCCGCCCGGACGCCCTCCTCGTCGGTGAGCCGGTCGACCTCCTGGGCGACGAACATGGCCTCGTCGTGCTCGTTGTCGGCGACGTACCCGACGATCTTGGGGCCGTCGCCCTGGTCGGACCAGAGGTTCTTGGGCTTGCGCGACTCGTTGCGCGAGATGACCGCGTTGGCCGCGGCCAGGATGTTCTGGGTGGAGCGGTAGTTCTGCTCCAGCAGGATCGTGCGGGCGTCGGGGTAGTCGCGTTCGAACTCCAGGATGTTGCGGATCGTCGCGCCACGGAAGGCGTAGATCGACTGGTCGGCGTCACCCACCACGCACAGCTCGGACTGGTCGGCGCCCGAGCGCACCAGCTCGCCGTCGGCGGTGCGCAGCTCGGGCCGGCCCACCAGCTCGCGCACGAGGATGTACTGGGCGTGGTTGGTGTCCTGGTACTCGTCGACCATGACGTGCCGGAACCGCATCCGGTAGTGCTCGGCCACCTCGGGGAAGAGCTGGAAGAGCGTCACCGTGTTCATGATGATGTCGTCGAAGTCCATCGCGCCGGCCTCGGTGAGCTTGAGCTGGTAGCTCTTGTACGCCTCGGCGAGGACCTTCTCCAGGTGCGAGCCCGCCTTGTCGAGCGCGGTCTCGTAGTCGATCAGCTCGTTCTTGAAGTTGCTCACCTGGGCCGAGAACGACCGGGGCGGGTAGCGCTTCGGGTCGAGGTCCATCTCGCGGCAGACCATCGCCATCAGCCGCTGGGAGTCGGCCTGGTCGTAGATGGAGAAACTGGAGGGGAAGCCGAGCCGCTTGGCCTCGCGGCGCAGGATCCGCATGCACGCGCTGTGGAACGTCATCACCCACATCGCCCTGGAGCGCGGGCCGACCAGCTTGTCGATGCGCTCCTTCATCTCGCGGGCGGCCTTGTTGGTGAAGGTGATCGCGAGGATCTCGCCCGGGTGGACGTCGCGCTCGGCGAGCAGGTAGGCGATGCGGTGGGTGAGCACCCGCGTCTTGCCCGACCCCGCCCCCGCCACGATCAGCAGCGGGCTGCCGTGATGGATCACGGCCTCGCGCTGCTGCGGGTTGAGGCCGTCGAGCAAGGGGTGGTCAACAGAGACGTGGGTCGGCACCCACCTAGGTTATGACTCCCCGCCGACAAACGGCGCCCGGAATGCGGACCCGGGGACGCCGGTTGTCACGGGAGGGGAGATCCTGGAGCCGTCCGGTCAAGGACGCGAACGGAATCGGAAAGGACGACCATGCTGGCCGAGAGCGAGATCACCCGGGTGCTCACCGTCACGGCGCACCCCGACGACGTCGACTTCGGCGCCGCGGGCACCGTGGCGCTGTTCGGCGACAGGGGGGTCGAGGTCACCTACCTGGTCGTGACGGACGGCGACGCCGGCGGCAACGAGCGGGAGCTGGACAACTCCGGCATGGCGGAGCTGCGCCGGGCCGAGCAGACGGCCGCGGCCAAGGCCGTGGGCGTCACGGACGTGCGCTTCCTCGGCTACGCCGACGGCAGCGTGGTGCCCTCGCTGGAGCTCAGGCGCGACATCGCGCGCGTCATCCGCCAGGTGCGGCCCGACCTCGTGATCACCCACCACCCCGACCGCAACTACCAGTTCATCGCCCCGAGCCACCCCGACCACCGCGCGGTGGGCGGCTCGGCCCTCGACGCGGTCTACCCGGACGCCCGCAACCCGTACGCGTTCCCCGAACTGCTGACGGAGGAGGGACTGGAGGCCTGGACCGTGCGCGAGGTGTGGCTGACGGGCGGCTCGACGCCGGACCACTGGGTGGACGTGACGGACGCCATGGACCGCAAGATGACAGCACTCCAGTCGCACGTCAGCCAGGTGGCGCACGTGGAGGGCTTCATCGACTTCGTCCGCAGCCGCTTCGCGAGCTGGGGTGAGCGCGCCGGCTTCGGCCCCGGCCGCTACGCGGAGGGCTTCCAGGTCGTCCAGACGGCCTGACCGTCATCCGGTTCACGGCGCGGACCGGCCCCGTGAACCGGCTACGACACGGACCCGGGCGGCGCGACCCAGAGCGACGGCTGCCCGGTGACCTCGGCGATGAAGTCGAAGTCCCGGTCGTAGTGCAGGACCGTGGCGCCGTGCACCTCGGCGCAGGCCGCGATCAGCAGGTCGTTGGTGCTGACGCCCCGGTGCTGCCCTTTCTTCACGAGCTCTACCTGCACGGTACGCGCACGCATCTGCACCTGCACGTCGACGGGCAGCATGATGCACTGCCGCTGGGCACGGACGATTCGCTCGCAGTGAGCCTGGTCTCGGGCGCTGTAGACGAGTTCGAGATCGATGACGTTGCACGTGGCGATGACACGCGCGACGAAGAGCGGATGCAGCGCCTTGGCGACCACCTCACTGGTGCGAATGCGCGCCAAGGCGCTCTTGTCCAGGAGGTAGATCACTCCAGTCGCCGACACGCATTCTTCATCATCTCCGGATCCAGCAGGTCCGGACTCCCCTCCGAGCGCCAGAACTCGAACGCTTCGATGGCGCTGGCTCTTTCCTCGTCCCGTTCGAGCACCGACCGCAGGGCCGCGTGGACGGTCTCTTTCATGGTCGCTGCGCCCAGCCGTCGCTGGGCGGCTTCCAGAAGCTCCTTGTCGATGTCGATGACCGTACGCAAGGGGCATCACCTCCGCTACCTCCAGGGTATATCACAGATCGCGATCTTGATATACGCACTTACCGTGAACGCGTGAACACGGAAGGACGTAGCGGAGACGCTAGGGCGTCAAGGTCAAGCGTTGCAGGGCACCTTGGACCACCGGGGGAGAATCCTCACCCCTCGGGTGAAGGCTTGGCGTCGCCCCTGGCGGCGAGGCGGGCGAACAGGTAGCCCAGGGAGTTGGTCGCCGTGTGCAGCATGGACGGCGCCAGCAGGCCCGCGCGGCGGCGCAGCTCGCAGAACAGCACCCCGGCCGCGCCCGTGGACAGCACGCTGCCCGCCACCACGCGTCCCGTGGCGAGCGGGCCCGGCACCTCCCCCGCCGTGAGCGCGCCGAGGGCCGGGTTGGCGCGGGCCATGTCGATCGCGGGCAGCACGTGCCAGAGCCCGAACAGCGCCGACGAGACCGCCGTGACCGCCACCGTGCCGTGGGAGCGGCGGAGCATGCCGTACAGGGCGCCCCGGAAACCGACCTCCTCCAGCAGGACCGTGCCGACCGGCACCTGGATCAGGGCCTCCTCCAGGGCGCGGGCGTGCGACAACGACAGGGCCCGCTCGTCCTGGAACAGCGGCCTTGTACGGGGGATGGCGACGCCGGCCGTGTAGACGGCGGCCACACCCGCGACCAGGACGGCTCCGGTCAGGGCGCCCCGGCGGGGATGCTCGAACCCCAGCTCCGCCCAGGACGCTCCGGACCGGCGCGCCATCGCCACCAGCGCGGCGGTGGCGGCGGCCGACGTCAGGGGGGCCAGGCGGGGGGCGACGCGGTTGTTCAGCACGTTGGCCGCGGCCAGCACGGCGATCGACGCGATCAGCACCCCTGCAGGCTACGTCCCCGCCCACGCCTCATGCCCGAAATCGCCCCACGGCCCTGATGGCTCCACGGCCCCGATCGCCCCACGGCCCCCGATCACCCTGCGGCCGGATCACCCTGCGGCCCGATCGCCCCACGGCCCCGATCGCCCCGCGGCCCCGATGGCTCCACGGCCCGATCGCGCCGCGGTCTCCCCCGAACACCGCACGGACTCCCGCACGATCGCCCCGCGCCTCCCCCGCACCGCAGGGCCCACACGTGGAGGCGGGCGCGAGGACGCGGGAGGGAGGGGGCCGGTGCGAGAAAGCCGGCGCGAGCGGCGGGTGGGGTGCCGCTGGTGGTGCGTAGGCGCGTGGGTGGGTGAGCGTGCGTGGGTGAGCGTGGGGTCGGTGGGCATGCAGTCGGTACGCATGCGGTCGGCGGGCATGCGGTCGGTGGACATGCGGTCGGTGGGCGCCCACAGGGTGGGCGCCGCGGGGTCAGGCTGAGGCGCGGGTGCGCCAGCCTTCAGGGAAACGGGAACGGCGGCGCTCCTGGGGTGTGAGCCCGCCCCAGATGCCCTCCGTCTCCCCCGCGCGTAACGCGTAGGCCCTGCACTCCGCGAGGACCTCGCAGCGGGCGCACACCGCTTTGGCGCGTCGTTCCTGGGCCGCCGAGGGCGCGAGCGGAAAGAAGAGCTCAGGATCGCTGGATCTGCAGGCGCCCCCGCGCAGCCAGCCGGTCTCCTCCAATGGCATGGCGCCAACGGTATTCCGGGCGCGTGATCGGCCGCATCATCCTCTGGGTTGACCTTCGCGTACGACCTGAGCGGGCCCCGCGAGACCGTCGACGGGCCGCCGCGTACAACATGAGCGGGTCCACCGCGACCGTCGGCGGGCCGCCACACACGACCCGAGCCGGCCTCAGCAGGCCGCCACGCCCTGGTCGTAGCCGGTCGCGAAGGACTGCTGGCGCTGCTCGGCCGTGCCATGGGCGGCCGGGTCGAGCCAGTCGTCGGTGGGGTCGCCGGCCGCCTCCAGGTTGAGCATCAGCTCGTCCTCGTCGCCCGGCTCGGCGCGCAGCGCGCCGGAGCCGACCAGGGCCGACAGGGTGCCGCCGGCGTAGCAGTCGGCCTGCAGCTCGGCCTGGACGTTGAGCCGGAAGCCGGTCTGGAGCTGCGCCTGCACGGCGTGCCCGAACTCGTGGGGGATGATCAGGTAGACCGATCCGTCGCCCATCTCGTTCCAGAGACTCTCCATCCAGTCCCGGTCGTAGGCGATGAAGTGCCCGTCCGGGCAGTAGAAGGCGTTCTGCGGTACGGCCGGCTCACCGGCGCAGCTCGGGCCGTTCCTACCCGAGTAGGCGACGAACCGGGAGATGGGCTGGTAGGTGCGCCCGGACGCGGCGAACTGCTGCTCCCAGAACGACTCCGTCAGGGTACGGGCCGCCCGTACGTCGCCCTCGAAGCTGTCGTCCCCCTGGGTGTTGCGCGACGCTCGCTGGGTCAGCCCGCACGACGCGACGAGACCGCAGGCGAGCAGGAGCGCGAGAGCGAGCGCGCCGGGGCGTTTCACGCGCTTGACCGTTCCCGTGTCGCCGGCGGTCACACCTCCCACGTGTGCACCGGTTCGTTCGTGTGCATGCGCTCGATGTACTCCAGCGTCATCCGCCGCAGCGCCTCGTGCCTGTCGCCGCCCAGCGCGTTCACCTTGTCCACCTGCCAGCTCGCCCCGGTGCGGCCGGTCAGGCAGCGCGCCTCGATGATCCCGAGCAGCCGGTCGGCGACGGCGGAGTCCACGCCGCGCACGGCGAGCCCCTCGTGGGCCATCGGGAGGAGGCGGCGCAGGATGAGCTCGGCGGCCGGCACCTCGCCGAGCCCCGGCCAGTACAGCTGGGCGTCCAGGCCGTGGCGGGCGGCGGCGTTGAGGTTCTCCTCCGCGGTGGAGAACGACATCTGGCTCCAGATGGGGCGCCCGGCGTGCGGCAGGACGCGCATCAGGCCGTAGTAGAACGCGGCGTTGGCGGCGATGTCGGCCACCGACGGGCCGGCGGGCAGCACGCGGTTCTCGACGCGCAGGTGGGGCCGGCCGCCGGCGACGGCGTACACCGGCCGGTTCCAGCGGTAGACGGTGCCGTTGTGCAGGGTCAGCTCGGCCAGCTCGGGGGTGCGTCCCTCCTTGAGGGTCTCCTCGGGGTCCTCCGCCTCGCACAGCGGGAGCAGGGCCGGGAAGTAGCGGACGTTCTCCTCGAACAGGTCGAAGACGCTGGTGATCCACCGCTCGCCGAACCACACGCGCGGGCGTACGCCCTGGGCCTTCAGCTCGGCCGGCCGCGTGTCGGTCGCCTGCTCGAACAGGGTGATCCTGGTCTCTCGGTGCAGCTCCTTGCCGAACAGGTACGGCGAGTTGGCGGCGACGGCCACCTGCGGCCCGGCGATGGCCTGGGCGGCGTTCCAGTGGGCGGCGAACGCCTCGGGGCTGACCTGGAGGTGGAGCTGCACGCTGGTGCAGGCGGCCTCGGGTGTGATGCTGTCGGCGTGCGTGTCCAGGGTCTCGGGGCCCTCGATGGACAGGTGGAGGTCCTCGCCGCGGGCGGCGAAGATCTGCTCGTTGAGCAGCCGGTAGCGGGGGTTGGCGGACAGGGTGGCCTCGCTGATGTCCTGCTCGCGCAGCGTGGGCAGGATGCCGATCAGGACGAGGTGGCCGCCCTGGGAGCGGGCGCGCGACTCGGCGTGGTTGAGGCGGGCGCGGACGTCGTCCTCCAGTTTGAGGGCGCCGTCACCGCCCAGGTCCTGGGGCTCGATGTTGATCTCGATGTTGAACTGGCCCAGCTCGGTGGCCCAGTCGGGCTGCTGGATGGCGCCCAGGACGGCGGCGTTGCACATGGCGGGCTCGCCGATCGCGTCGACGATGTTGAGTTCGATCTCCAGGCCTGCCAGCGGCCGCTCGTCCTCGAAACGGGACTCGCGGAGCATCTGGGCGAAGACATCAAGGCATCGTCGCACCTTTTCCCGATATTTCCGGCGGTCGTCCCGGCTGAAAACGACGACCGGCACATCCCTTCCCATACACCGAAATTTCCCCAGCGCGCCATTTTTAGGCCAGAAATCCTGGACTAATGGAGGATTAAACGAGCCGGCGAGCGGTGGCCCAGCGCGACAGCTCGTGCCGGTTCGACAGCTGCAGCTTGCGCAGCACCGACGACACGTGCGTCTCGACCGTCTTCACCGAGATGAACAGCTCCTTCGCGATCTCCTTGTACGCGTAGCCGCGCGCGATCAGCCGCAGCACCTCACGCTCGCGCTGCGTCAGCGAGTCGAGCTCCGGGTCGATCGACGGCGCCTCGGAGGAGGCGAACGCGTCCAGCACGAACCCCGCCAGGCGCGGCGAGAACACCGCGTCGCCCTCGGCCACCCGGCGGATCGCGTCGGTCAGCTCACGGCCGCTGATGTTCTTGGTGACGTAGCCCCGCGCGCCGCCCCGGATGACGCCGATCACGTCCTCGGCCGCGTCCGACACCGACAGGGCGAGGAAACGCACCTGCGAGCCCGAGCCGAGCACCCTGCGCAGCACCTCCTGGCCGCCGCCGCCCGGCATGTGCACATCGAGCAGGACCACGTCGGGCTGCAACTCGGCGATCGCCTTGACCGCCGTCTCGACGTCCTCGGCCTCGCCCACCACCTGGATCGAGTCGCCGAGCTCGGCCCGCACCCCGGAGCGGAACAGCCGGTGGTCGTCCACGATCAGTACGCGCGTCATCGGCCCGTCCCTCAATCCCTGTCGATCTTCATCGTCAGCATCACCTCGGTGCCCTCAGCGGGCTCGGTGCGCACCCTGGCCGTGCCGCCGTGGCGCTCCATTCTCCCGATGATGGACTCCCTGATGCCCATCCGGTCGAGCGGGACGGCCTCCTGGTCGAACCCCTTGCCGCGATCCTTCACGAAAATGGTGGCCTCGTCACCCTCGACTTCGGCGTACACCGAGATGGTAGGACTTTCCGAGTACTTGGCCGCGTTGACCATCGCCTGCCGCGACGCCTTCAGCATGGCGGCGAGCCGGCCGCCCGAGTCGAGCTCCATGTCGCCGACGCAGACCACCTCGATGGCCACGCCGTGCGCGTCCTCCTCCTCGGCGGCGATCCGGCGGACGGCCGCGGCCAGCGTCGCGTCCGCGTCCTGCGCCGGCTGGTAGAGCCAGTTGCGCAGGTCACGCTCCTGTGCGCGGGCCAGGCGCACCACCTCGCGCGGGTCGTGCGCGACCCGCTGGATCAGCGTGAGCGTGTGCAGCACCGAGTCGTGGACCATCGCGGCCACCTCGGCCCGCTCCTCCTGCCGGATGCGCTCACGCCGTTCGAGCTGGAGCTCCTTCCACAGGCCGGCGAGCCACGGGGCGGCGATCACGGTGAGGCCGCCGACCACGACCCCGGTGAAGAGCAGGCCGGGCTGCGCGTCGGCCAGCTCCCCCTGGGCGGCCAGGAAGCCGATCGCGCCGATGACGACGAGCGTCACGCCGAGCAGCGTCCGCACCCGGTTGCCGCGGATGCTCTTGGTGGCGCCGCTCACCCAGCCCTTGCGCCGCTCGGGGTCGGCCTGCTGCCACAGGATGAGCGCGCCGATGCCGCCCACCGCGAACGGCAGCATGCCGATGCCGCCCTTGGACGCGCCGGTCAGCCAGCCGAACGCGAGCAGCGCCACGCCGATCGCGCTGAACGCGGCGAGCTGGCTCCAGTCGCGCGGCGGCGACGCCCCCTCGTACGGCTCGCGCGGCGCGATCATCCAGAGCACCGCGTACGCCACCACGCCGACTCCGCCCACCACGCTCAGCAGCACGAACGTCAGCCGGATCACGACGGGGTCGAGCTTGAGCTGCGCGGCGAGGCCCTGCGCCACGCCTCCGAGGAGGCGGCCCTCCATGGGCCGCGTCATCCGGCGGTAGGGCGTGTCGCCACCGGGCTCGGCAAGAGTCTTCTGGTCAGCCATAACACCGTCATCGTCACACGGAGCAGGCGAAAGCGGCATCAGGGAACGACCCCGGGTCCGGTCAGGGGTGTCCCGGATGCGACGCGCCACGACCCCGGGCCACGATAGGGGCATGACAGAGGCACCGCCGAAGGCCCCCGCCACGCCTCCCCGGTCGCTGCGGCGCAGCTCCGAGGGACGGTTCCTGCTCGGCATCTGCGCCGGGCTGGGACGGCAGACCGGGATCGACCCGGTGGTGTTCCGGGTGGGGTTCGCGGTGCTGCTGATCGGCTCGGGCATCGGCATGTTCCTCTACATCGCCGCGTTCCTGCTCATGAAGGAGCCGAACGGCCGGCCGGGCTGGATCGAGCAGTGGACCCGGCGCGACTTCGACGCCGAGACCGTGATGGCGCTGCTCACGGCGGTGTTCGGGTTCGGCCTGGCGATCAACCTGACGACGGTCTGGCTCGACACGGGCACGCTGGTGGTGGGCCTGCTGCTCGCGGTCTCGCTGCTCGCGGCGCACTCCCGTGGCGTGGACCTGCCCGGCCTGCTCCGCTCGATGCCGGAGCGTCTCAACCGCCGCCCGGCGCCGGGCGCCTACCCGCCGCCGCCGGTCTACCCGCCGGCGCCGGCCGCTCCCCGGCCGTACGCGTCGGGGCCGCCGTCGCAGGGCGTCCCCCGCCCGTTCGGCCAGGGGACGGCGCGCTCTCAGACGCGTGAGACGCCGCTCCACGAGCACGCTCAGACCGCCGCTCCCCCGGAGCGGGATGCGGCCGCGACGGCCGCGGACGGGCCGGAGGCCCCGGAGTTCCGCGCCGTGGAGGCGGAGGCCGGCGAGGGCGCCGAGAGCGCCGCCAGGGCCGCCTCCCCGTCGGCCGAGCCGTTCGCGCCCAGGGGCCCGTTCCAGCCGAGCGGCCCGCAGCGGCCGCGCGACGCCTTCCCGCCGCGCGCGTCGTTCCCGTCGGGCGGCGCGTACCAGCCGCTGGACCCGCGCATGCGCGCCGGCCACTCCCCCTACGACCCGGCCCTGTACGGCCGGCCCGCGCGGCGGCCCCGCAGGCGGCGGCCCCCGTCGTTCATCGGCCCCATCACCCTGCTGCTGGCCTTCATCGTTGGAGGGATCATCGTGGCCGTCCAAGCCCGCACGGGCGCGGGTGTGAGCCCGGCCGTCGTCGGCGGCGCCGTGCTCGTGACGATCGGCGCCGGTCTGCTGGTCGCCGCCTGGTGGGGCCGCGGCGCCGGACTGGTGGCGGCGGGCACGGGCGTGGCGTTCCTGCTGGCGTTCGCCCTGGTGGTGGGCGGCCTGCCGCGCAACGTCGGCGACTACGTGTGGACGCCGCGCACGGTCGCGGAGGCGAACCGGCCGTACGAGGTGGCGCTGGGCGAGGGCCGGCTGGA
The DNA here is from genome assembly GCF_040654455.1 of Nonomuraea sp. NPDC050691. Taxonomy (NCBI): domain Bacteria; kingdom Bacillati; phylum Actinomycetota; class Actinomycetes; order Streptosporangiales; family Streptosporangiaceae; genus Nonomuraea; species Nonomuraea sp. NPDC050691. The sequence continues at coordinate 278 of NZ_JBFAIA010000208.1, read as the reverse complement.
CCTGTCGGAGCTGAAGATGGCGCCCGGCACGAGCGTGACCCTGAGCGCGCGGGTCAACCTCGGCGAGCTGACCGTGATCGTGCCGGCGGAGAGCAGGGTCGAGGTGCACGCGAGCAACAAGGTGGGCGACATCCAGATCGACCAGTCGATCAGGGGCGGCACGGACATCCGCTTCGACAAGGTGCTGGAGCCCGAGACGACGACCAAGGGGCCGGTGTCGACCATTGTTCTGAACCTGAGGAGCGGATTCGGCGACATGGAGGTGCGCCGTGCCGCGT
>NZ_JBFAIA010000207.1:0-14028 GCF_040654455.1 Nonomuraea sp. NPDC050691 | reverse complement strand
CGGTGTGGCGGAACGGCTCGGTCGCGTTGTCGGAGGCGCCGTGCCCGCGGGCGTCTGGCGCGATGACCCGGTGCCGGGCGGCGAAGACCGGCACCTGGTCGTCCCACATGCCGTGGTCGAGGAAACCGCCGTGCAACAGCACCAGCGGCGATCCCGCGCCGGTGTCGCGGTAGTGGAGCCGGCCGTCCTTGGTCTCGAACGAGAACATGTCTTCCCTCATGACAACCAAGGTGTCATTTTATCGCAGAGTTGGCAACCCAGGTGTCATCATGGTGAGGTGACAGACACCGACCGACCGCTCGCGCCCGACGATCTCGCCTACCGGCTGGCCGAGGTGTTCGACCTGGTGGGCCCGCTGTACCGGCGGGCCCAGCGCAAGGTGGAGCAGGACGCGCCGGCCCAGGGGCTGTCGGTCGGGGTGCGCGCCGTCCTCAACCTGCTGCGCGCGCACGGGCCCATGACGGTCCCGCAGATGGGCCGCACCCAGGCCCTCAGCCGTCAGTTCGTGCAGCGCATGGTCAACGACGCGGCGGCCCAGCACCTGGTCGAGATCGTGCCGAACCCGGCGCACAAGCGGTCCTCACTGATCCGCCTGTCCCACGAGGGCGAGGACGCCATCGACGCGCTGATCGCCGCCGAACACGCCGTGCTGCGCCAGGCCGGCGGCGACCTGACCGAGGCCGACATCACCGCCTGCGTGCGCGTGCTGACGCGCCTGCTCGAACTCGTCGACCACGTCGACGTGAACTGACGACGGAGCCCGCCGCCCGCCGTATAGGCCCTCCGCTCGGGTCGCTGCGATAGCCGGAAAGGTAACTGAGAGTTATATCTCTGGATCAGTACTTATCGGTCAGGCCTTGGTCATATCGGGCGGTAGTCGTACGACTACCGCCCATCGTTCTCTCGTCCTACCGAGCAGAGCGGGTGAAGGGATCCCGGCTGATGCGACGAGAGTGGGAACTGGAGGACCTCATCGAGTGCTGGACACTGCCGATGGCCCACTTGAGCAGCGACCAGACGCCCTCGGCGGGGCCAGCTCGGGACGTAGGCAGGTATCTGGTAGATGCGCAGCCAGTCGGCGTTGATCTCGGCGAACGTGTCAGCTCGGCGACCGGATGCACATTGAGGTTATCCCAGCGCCAGGCCGGGTGGGTGCTGTCGGCGGCCACCAGGGCGAGCACCCGGGCCACCGTCATCGCATCCAGCCGCGGCGCGATCCGGTGAAACCAGGCCTGCTCCGCGTTGAGCGGATCAATACCGGTGCAGCGCGCCCTGGAGCGCGATGAGGAAGCCATCGCCGTCTGGCCAGCAGGAGATATGGGCTGCCCGCAAGAAGCCACCGCGGCGGCCCTGGGCGCCGCGGTGGCCCGCCCGGTGATGACCGTGCGTGGCAGGCGGACGATGGATCAACATCGCCGGGTCGTCTGCTTCCGGCATCTCTCCTTACTTAGGGTCTTGACTTGTGAGGATCACTGTCCATCCAAGGATGAAGATGCCGGCACTCAGCGGCTGGACATAGAGATCCGTAAGGGCCGCTACGACGACCGCCACGGCCGCAAGAACGGCTACGTCGGCGACCGAGCAATCCCGGAAACCGAGATGGTCGCGGATCTCACCGCGATGACGCTCAATCGTCCGCCGCTCGCTGACTCTTCGCTGGGTCGTGCAGCTAGCCGCAGACCAGGAAGAGATACGTTCGGTTGTACAGACGATGGAGCCACTCCCACGCTCCGTTGAGGTCGCCGACGTCTGACAGCCCGAGTGCGCCGGTATCGATCAGGAAGGGACGGAGACGCTGCGGCGCTCACCGACCGTTGCGCTTCGGCCCGGCTGGACGACCTGCGACAGTCCGGCGCAGCCGAGATCAGTGTAGACGGTGACGGCCGTAGCGGTGTCGTTCGTGACAGCGGAGAATGGCGTGGTGGTGCTGTAACAGCCCGGACTGGGATTGGACAGCACCTTGGTGGTCTCGGCGCTCCGCAAAATCAGGCGGCCATTCGTCGCTGCCATGGCAGGCGCAGCGGCAGCAGCCAGCACGCTGGCCGCCAGGAGTGTCGCTGCGGAAATAGTCCTTATCACGCTGGTAGACCTCTCTTGTAGTGCTTACTGATGCCCGCGGCCACAGCAAAGGGATCTTGCTGTGTGTCGGTACCGTGTGCCGGTTAACGTTGGCAACTATGCAACTCGCCCCGGCGACGCCACTGATACGTGTTACTGGATTCACCGTGTACACATTGCGGCCGCCCCCGCGCAAGGTGCCATTAACTGAAATTGATGGCTCCTTTATCGGCCCCGTCGGCACTAAGACTCTGCCCCAGCCGAATTCCGACTGCAACGCCTTTTAGTCCTGACTAAAAGGGTGGGCAGGGCCCTGGCTGATCAGGGCCGGTAACGGGAGAATCCATTGGCATGATGCGCATGCACTTTTCCGACGCCGACCTTTGCCAGATCACGTTCGCCCCGGCTCCGAACGCATTGTGGGAGACGGTGATGAGTGTGCGCCTGCTCCGTGGCGCACCGTCCGGAAGGAGTTGGTCGCGTCCCGGAGTCCGGCGACTGCACCGGCAGGTGAGGGGAAGCCTGGCGGAGCGGGCCGGCGTACTCACGCCCCTGGCTACCCCGAAGGGTTTCGTGCCCGGGTTTCTCCTCCAGTCGGACGCCGGCTCGTATTTGGGGTGTCGGTAAGAATCGTGTCACCAGGCCCAAACGAGCAAGATCCACCGGGAGGACTTGACATAAAGATAATATCGAGCACCGCGACCTGCGAGAACGCCCCAGTGATCGTTATCGTGCCGGACTTATCCCGCCGTGTTCGAGCCGTAACCCTCGCGGGCACACCACCCGCGACCAGGCGACTATCCCTTTCGGCGTTACTTGGCGCGCCCAAAGGACCACACGTGCGCCTTGCCGCCCCGTCGCCGCCATGGTGGCCACCTCCGCTGCTCTCACGCTGGCGACTCCCGCTCAGACCGCCGCCCCCACGGGGAAGATCTCCCGGATCTGGTACGACTCGCCCGGCTCGCCGAACTCTGGCGCGAACAGCAGCCTCAACGGCGAGTACGTGCAGATCAAGAACACCGGCCGGAGCGCGGTCAGCCTCAGAGGCTGGACCGTCCGCGACAAGACGACCCGAGCGGACCACGTCTACACGTTCGGTACCTTCACTCTCAGGGCCGGCAAGACGGTCACCCTGCGCACCGGTAGGGGCCGCAACACCTCCACCACCCTGTACTGGGGCAGAAGCGGCGGCGGCACCTTCGCCTACATCTGGAACCAGAGCAAGGACACCGGCTACCTCCGCAACGCCCAGGGCCAGCTCGTCCACTCGTGCTCGTACAACAGCACCCGCGACGACTACAAGAACTGCTGACGCAGCGAAGAGGGGGCCGCACCGTTGTTATGCGGCCCCCTCTGCTTTCTGGGCGTACGTCCGGATCGCTTGCGGCACGTAGAAGTTCCGTCGAGGCCGTACAGCCGGTAGCCCGCCGGGCTCCGGTCGGTCGGCGGGACACTGCCCTTGTCGGAGTAGAACCGGATGGTCTTCACCGTCAAGCCGGTCCTGCGGGATAGTTCTCCGATGGAATAGAGCATGTTGCTGTCCATGTCCTCAGCTTGACGTCTCCCCCCACTGGAGACTCAACTGGGGACCAGGACTTCCTGCGAGGGCTGCTCGCAGTGGAGATGTGGCATCACGTACGGATCGTCGACTCCATGCTGTCCAGCGTCGAGATCATGAGCGCGCCCCTGCTGCCGAGTGCCGCGATCGGCGCGCTCAGCACGGCCCCAGGACTGTGAAAACCTCCACGGCCGCTGTTGGCGTAGCGAGCTCGGCGGCCGGGCATTGCCCGGCGTGGTCAGGCTGGCGTGGCTAGACCGGAGGCGTGAGCGAGGGCGGCGGCCTCGGTACGGGTGCCCACGCCGAGCTTGGCCAGGATGTTGGCCACGTGGAACTTCACGGTGTGTTCGCTGATCAGCAGGTCTTCGGCGATCTGCCGGTTGCGCAGGCCGCGCGCCAGCCGTTCGAGCACCTCCAGCTCGCGTGGCCTGAGCGCGACCAAGGCGGCGTCCGAGGCCGGGGGCGCGGGCGGGGTAAGCGGCAGCGCGGCACTGATCGTCGTGCCCCAGCCGGGGACGGCGTCCAGAGAGAGACGACCGTCCACGGCGGCTGCCAGCTCGGCCAAGCGGCGCAGGGCAAGCGCCCCGGCCGCAAGCGTGCCCGGCCCGTCGTCGCGGACGACGAGGTGAAGGTCGGACTCCTCCGGCTCCCAGGACACGCGAACTCTGGTCAGGCCGTCCTGCTCGAGCATGGTGACCACGGCGCCCCGTACCAGAGCCTGGGCGGTGTTGGCGATGTCGGACGGCAGGGCGCGGTCGCGGTCGCGCGGCCCGGCCAGCTCCAGCGACACCTGGCTGTGGCGGGCCAGCGGCGCCAGTTTGCCTGCCAGCCGCTCGAAGGCCGCCCCGGCCGGCTCCTCGCTCAGCGTGGAATCCAGGTCGGCCGCGGCGCGCAACTCGATCAACGCTGACACCGCCAGGTCGGTGGCGGTGCGCCGGGCGGCGCCGTCGTCGAGCGTACGGCTGCGCAATGTGCCGAGCAGGGATTGCAGCGTGGCGGCGTGGGTGCTGGTGAGCTCGGCGATGACGCGGGCCCGCTCGCCGGCGGCCAACCGGTTGCCGGTCAGGTCGGCGGGGGGCAGGTTCTCGGCCCGGTGCACCAGCTGCAGGGCGACCAGGTCCCACAGCCGCTGCACCAGCTCGGCCGCCGGGCCGGTTGCCGCGTCCCCGCCGGCGGTCACCACCACGAGCAGACCGCCGGAGGCCCCGGCCGGGCGGGAGGCCACAGCCAGCACCGGCAGGTCCTCGCCGGCCAGGCGCGCCCGGCCGGACCAGGGCTCGCCCACGCCGACCGTGCCGCCCACGCGGGCCAGCTCAGCGCTGGTGATCTTCTCGGTGATCGCCGTCTCGCCGTGGGCCTTCATGGGATGCCGGGCGCAGTCGCCGGTGAGCACGGCCACAGCCCGGTGCGGCAGGAACTCGGCCAGCGCCTGCGACAGCGGTTCTAGCATGGCGCCGGTCGGCGCCCGCAGCACGGACGCGGCGGCCGCCAGCGCGGTACGCGGGTCGGGCAGGTCCATGCGCCGATGCTAGGCGACGCCAGGCAAGGGAGGTCGCTGCCCGTTCGGGTAGCAGATGCCGCCCGGACGGACGGTGAGCGGGAGGGCGGGCGGCGAGCAGGCTGGCACCCGTCCGATTCGCCGCCACATCAGGAGCCGCTGATCATGAAAGCTCTCGTCGCCGCCGCCTACGGCCCCGTGGAGCAGCTGTGCGTCCATGACGTGCCCGACCCGTCACCCGGCCCTGGCCAGGTGCTGGTCCGCGTGCAGGCCGCGGCGCTCAACCCCATCGATGTGAAGCTGGTCACGGGTGAGCTGCGTGCGATGTTCCCGGTCACGCACCCGTTCGTGCCCGGCGTGGACGCCACCGGGGTGGTGGCGGCCGTGGGAGAAGGCGTGACGCGGTTCGCGGCCGGAGACGAGGTGATCGCCTACGCAGGCGCGGCCTCCGGGACGATCGCCGAGTATGCGCTGGTCGGCGAAGGGCCCGAGCTCGTCCACCGGCCGCGCGCCCTGTCCCCGGTCCATGCCGCCGCGCTGCCCATGGCGGCGATGACCGCGCACTGTGTCCTGGGCGCCGCCGGACTGGAGCCCGGCGACAGGGTGCTGGTCATCGGCGCGACCGGCGGCGTGGGCGCGCTCGTGGTCCAGCAGGCCGCCGAGCTGGGCGTACGCGTGCTGGCCACGGCCGCGCCCGCCGACAGGGCCTACATCCGCGCGCTCGGCGCGCACGAAACCATCGATCACACAGCCCTCGACACGGTCAGCGCAGCCCGGCGGCTGCACCCGGACGGGCTGGACGTGGTCGTCGACCTGATCAACGCCGGTACCGCGCTCGTGCCCACCGCCGGGCTCGTACGGCCCGGCGGCCGGCTCGTCTCCACCCTGTACGGTCCGGCGGAGGTGGAGGGGGTCACACCCGTCTACGTCCGGATGGATGCCTTGATCGGCGACTTGCCCCGGCAGGCCGAACGGGCCGCGGCGGGCCGGCTGAGCATCGAGGTGGCCGCGACCTACCCGTTCGACAAAGCCCCGCAGGCCATGCGCGACCTGGCCGAAGGCCGGCACACGCGCGGCAAGATCGTCATCACCTTCTGAGGAGTCCGTCATGCTGTCCCTTCCCACCCGCGCCGGGAGCCGTCCCCGAACCGGCCCGTCCGTTCCGCACGTCCAGCTCAGCCAGAACAGCCCCGGCGAGATCCGCGAACAGCTCACGCAGTGGATGAGCACCCGGCTTCCCGGCACCGAGATCAGGCCGAGCGAGATCTCCGAGCCGGGCTCGCTCGCCTTCTTCCTGCACGAGGACGCGGCGCCGCCGCAGGGAGCGGTGCTCCTGCCGCCCCGCCTGGTCGCCGAGTTCGCCCACGTCCACGTCGACGGCAGCCTGCACCTGGCCCTGTCACAGGACGACCAGCAGGAGCTCATCGCCGAGGGCTGGGGCGAGCGCCATCCCCTGTACTCACCCACGATCAACGTGGTGATGCTCTACGGTCCCCGCACCACCCAAGAGCTCGATGTGGCCAAGAGCGTCGTCGCGGCCTCCTACCGATACGCCACCGGCAGGACCCTGTAGCCGCCCGGCCCCGCGGACAACCTCCGCGTCGCCCGCCGGCGGCGCGGAGGTTGTCCGCGGCGGCCAGCCAGGTGACCGAGTGTTCTCCTGCCTGACCCGGGAACCGGACCCTGTCGAAGCTGAACGGCTCACCGGCCGTCGGCTCATCACGGACACGACACCCGCCAAAACGCGCGAAGCGATCTGCGCGGGCACCGCCGGGACGCACCCGTCGCACGGCGCGGGTCGTTCGCGGCCTGTTTCTACCCTGTCGTCATCAACTGGTGGGAGGCGAGGCCGCGCACGTCAACCTCGTCCAGCGTGGTGACCACGAGGTCGGCGTGCGCAGCGACCAGCAACTGCTGGTCATCGGCGCGGGCGACGCCCAGCGCGGCCATCTTGCCGGCTTTGGCGGCCCGGATCCCGCTGACCGCGTCCTCGACGACGAAACAGTGCTCGGGTGCGGCCTTGAGCTCGGCCGCCGCGATCAGGAAGATCTCCGGATCCGGTTTGCCCCGCGCCAGGTCGCGCCCGGACAGGTCGGCGTCGAAGAAGTCGAGCAGGGTCAGCCCTGGCTGGACGAAGTCGTAGGTGAGGCCCTCCCGCTGGGCGAAGGTGTCCAGGCGGATGCGCTTGAGCATGCGGTCGGCGTTCTTCGACGACGAGGCCACTGCCGCTGGGATGCCGAGGTCGCGGACGGCCATGACGAACCGCAACGCGTCGGGATAGGCCGTGAACTGGCTGGCCTCGATGAGGTGGACGATGAGCGCCTGCTTACGGGCGGCGTAGGTCCGCGTCCGTGCTTGGGCGTCGGGGATCTCGAAGTGTTCGAGGGTGGCGAGCGCCCCGGCCGTGCGCGGTCTGCCGGAGATGACGCGCTGGTAGACCTGCGGGGTGAAGGGCTCCTCCGACCAGGTGGTGCGCTCGCGAATGTCGGCCCAGTCACCCTCCATGAGCTCGCGCAGCGCGTCCTTCCAGGCGCGCTCGTGCGGTGAGTCGACGAGGACGCCGTCCACGTCGAGGATCGCTCCGTCGAATCCGCCGCCGGTCGGCATGGCGGGCTCACCTCCTGTCGTCCGCGTCACGTGGAGGCGAGGATGACGCCTCGGCGGGCAGCTTGAACACGCACGTGCCGCCTGGACTCAGTTCGTGGATTTCCTTGCCGACGCCGACGCGCAAGGGCCAGCGGAACCCTTCGACCTGGGCGAAAACGATAAGCTCCCCACCCTTGACACTCACCCGCAGCGAGGTGCCTCGAAAGCGCATGCGCAGCGCCGCGCCGTCGAGCCGGTCGAGCAGGCGTGGCCGCAGGCGCAGCACGCCGTCGTCACCGATGCTGCTGCCCATGAAGCTGCGCTGCAGCAGATCCAAGGTGCCGGACATGACGCCCATGTGGATGCCTTCCTTGGTGGTACCCCCCTGCACGTCGCTGACATCGCTTTCCAGCGCCACCAGGAACCGGTCCCACGAGCTCGCAGGGTCGAGGTCGGCCAGCACGCCTGCGAAGGTGACGAAGCTGAGCGTCGAGCCATGGGAGGTTCGGCGGTCGTAGTACTCGATGGTGCGCCGCGCCAGTTCCCGGTCGTAGCCGTATCCGAGCCGCTCGAAGACGTCCTGCAGCTCGTCGTGATCGAACAGGAAGAACAACATCACCGCGTCGGCCTGCTTGGCCACCTTGAAGCTGTTGGGGTCCTTGCCCTCGGCCTTGAGGATCCGGTCCATGCGCTGGATGTTGGGATAGGCGGCGCGGTAATGGTCCCAGTCAAGCTCCTCCAGATCGGCGTAGCCCTCGAACTGGCTGATGACGCCATCGTGGAACGGGATGTACATCCGGCGGCTCATGTCCTCCCAGACGCGTAGCTCCTCGTCGGTCACGTGCAGATATCTGCGCAGCATGACGGACCGGCTGGCAGGGAGCAGTTCGAGCACCTGCGGCATGGTCGCGGAGATCCAGGCCGCCATGGCATTGGTGTAGGCGTTGTTGCGCAGCCCCGCCTCCTCGGCGCCGGGGTAGCGCTCGTGGAACTCGTCGGGGCCCATCACCCCGTGAATCTCATACCGCTGCCGATCCGGGTTGAAGTGCGCGATCGAGGCCCAGAAGCGCGTGATCTCCAGCATCAGCTCGGCGCCGTAGTCACGCAGGAACTCGAGGTCGTCGGTCGCCTGGTAGTACCGCCATACGTTGTAGAAGATCGCCGCGTTTACGTGGCGCTGATTGTGGCTGAGGTCAGGGTCCCATTGGCCGGACAGCGGGTTGAGATGGACCTGCTGGGTCTCCTCGGTCCCGTCGCTGCCGCTCTGCCAGGGGAACATGGCTCCCCGGTAGCCTGCCTCGCAGGCGGCGGCCCTCGCCTCGGCCAGCCGCCGGTAGCGATACAGCAGCAGCGACCGGGTGATCTCCGGCAGACGCATGTTGAGGTACGGGTAGACGTACAACTCGTCCCAGAAGACATGCCCGCGGTAGGCCTCACCGTTGAGGCCGCGGGCCGGCACGCCGGCGTCGTGCCGGGCGGTGTGGCGGGAGCACACCTGCAGCACGTGGGCGATGTGCAGACGCAGCAGCAGCTGGGCGCGGGGCTCGTGGGGCAGCTGGATGTCGCAGTTTTCCCAGAGTTCGGTCCACGCCGACTGGTGTTCGTCCAACGCGTCGTCGAAGCACGGGTATCGCAGCACGTGCCGGCCCGCGGCGGTCAGCGGCTCAGTGATCGCGTTGTCGCGGGAGGTGAACAGCGCGACCATCTTCTCCACGCGGACCGGCTTGCCCTGCTCCACGTCGAAGGTGAGCACCTGCTGGATGTAGTCCTCCATCTGGTGCAGGCGCCGCTCCACGGCAACGGGGCCGTTCGGCTGATCCCGTTCGCCCAGGAACACCTGCGTTCGCGCGGCTTCGGCGACGTAGAGGTTCGACTGACGCGTCTGCACCTTGAGCGCGATGATCTCAGGCCCGAACGTGCGCGGCGACACGGGGTCGAGGTGGCGCCCCTCCAGCTCGCGGTAGCGGGCGACCATATGGTTGGTCATCCGGCCGTCGAGCGCCGTCACGACCTCGACGCGCCCTGACCAGTTCTCCGGGACCAGCGTCCACTCGATTCCCGCCTGGTGACTGTAGGCCATGCTCACGAACCGGCGGCTGGTCAGAGTCGTCACGCGACCCGCGCGGTCACGGAAACGTAGATCGCGCCGGATCAGCGCGAACCGGATGTCGTAGGTGTGCCGGTAGTCGAGCAGCTCCACACTGCCGAACCTGACGGCGGCCTCCCCCTCGATCCTGAGCTTCAGCGCCAGCCAGTTGGGCAGGTTGACCAGGTCCTCATTCAGCACCGGGCAACCGTCGAAGATCGTGGTCTCCCGGTTGTAGCCGCCGTGAGCGTAGGTGCCTGGATAGTGGACCGAGCCCATGTCCTCCCACTCGGCGGTGCCGCGCGTGCAGAAGTAGCCGTTGCCCGTCGACGTCAGCGCCTCGCGCAGCGTCTCGGACGCCGGGTCGAAGCCGTCATAGGTGAGTGCGAAACCTTGCATGGCGCCCCCCGAGCGCGTCCAGCATGGTCAAAAGCGCGGTCAACACCCCGAAGTGGTCAGAAAGCGCTCCACCTCCCCCGGCGAGGCAGCGCGGGGGGTCGGCGCGAACTCCGCCTCCGTCGGCCGGCCCCGCACCTCGCATCATCTGGATGGCCGACGAGGACGCCGATGCCGCGACCGCGCAGCACGCCGTTGAGCTGGTCAGGTGTCGGCGACGATCTGCCGCACGGTGTCGCGCATGCCGTCCGAGATCATGACGTCCTCAGGCCAGTCGAGGATGGATGTCAGCACCCCGTCGTAGCCGAGGAACACCGCGGGGCGACGACATGCGAGCCGCGTCGCCGGCCGTCCGTCGTCGTGAAGTGCGTTGGGCAGGTCCCGAACGGTCCCTGCTGGACCCATCCGACGTCACCCCCGTGGCTCACCGAGCCTGGAACGTCTTCGTACTCTCCAGGTTGCCCCTGAGGCACAGCCCGATGCAAGCGGTCACATCGCCAGGTGGGACCGCGCTGAGTCACCCTGCCCGTACGAAGAGGATGGACCAATGTCCTGCTTCATCCAACAATGATCAGCGAGGTGAGCAGATAGACGGCGATGGACACCAGGTCCTGGACGACCGTGGCCGGGGAGATGTCGCGCATCCGTACGTGGAGGCGGCGGTTGTCCTCATCCCGTCCCGCGCGACAAAGCTGGGCGGTCAGACGCCTGAAGGAGGCGCTCGTCACGTGTTGATGTCGCGGCGGAGCTGCGCGCCTGCTTCACGGTGGGCGCGGGCCCGCAGCACGATCTTCACGAGTTCGCCGGTCCACAGGATGGCCGAGCCTACGGCGGCGCAGGCCAGCCACTGGCCCGCGGTGAGGTCGGTGGTGGTGAAGAAGCTGTGCAGGATGTCCATCTCCACGACGAGTGCCAGGAGCACGAGGACGACGGCGGTGGCGATGAAGGCTGAACGGTTGCGCAGAGTTTCGCGGCTGAAGATGCTGCGGATGTCGTGCCGAACGTTGAGCAGATTGAAGACCTGGAAGAACACGAACGTGACGAAGGCCATCGTCGCGGCGACCGTGGGCTGTCCCAGCTGGGGCTGGTCTCCGGGAGCCCAGGTGAGGATCGCGAGAGTACCGGCCGCCATCACCGCGCCGGTCAGCACGATCCTGAAGAGCCGTTGTCGGGTCAGGATGCGTTCTCCGGCGGGGCGTGGTGGTCGGCTCATCGCGTCCGGGCCGACCGGGTCGATGCCGAGGGACATGGCGGGTGGGCCGTCCATGACCAGGTTGACGAAGAGGATCTGCAGCGCGGTGAACGGTGCGCCGCCGGCGAGACCGGTGACTGATGCGATGAGGAAGGTCAGCACGAACCCGAAGGCGGTGGACACCTGGAACCGGGTGAATTTGACGATGTTGTCGTAGATGCCGCGGCCTTCCCGGACGGTGCCGACGACGGTGGCGAAGTTGTCATCCGTGAGGATCATCGTGGCCGCCTCTTTCGTCACCTCCGTTCCGGTCAGGCCCATCGCGATGCCGATGTCGGCCCGGCGGAGGGCGGGGGCGTCGTTGACTCCGTCGCCGGTCATCGCCACGACGGCGCCGCGGGACTGCAGCGCTCTCACGATCCGGATCTTGTGTGCGGGCGACACTCGGGCGATGACGCCGATGTCGTCGAGGCGCCGGGCGAGGTCGGCGTCGGTCGTGCGGTCGAGCTCGGTGCCGCTGATGGCAGTGCCGGGGATGCCGAGTTCGCCGGCGATGGCCATGGCCGTGATGGCATGGTCGCCGGTGATCATCCGGACACGGACGCCGGCGTCGCGGCATTGCGCGATCGCCTGCTGCGCCTCGGGGCGGGGTGGGTCCATGATGCCGATCAATGCGACGAGCACAACCCCGTCGAGCAGGTCCTTCAGGTCGCCGGTGGAGTCGAAGTCGTCGGCGGGGAAATCCTCGACGCCGACGGCGAGCACCCGCATGCCCCGTTCGGCCAGCGTGGTGTTGGCGCCCTCGTAGCGCCTGCGGGCGTCCTCGTCGAACGGCAGGATCGCCTCGCCGCCGAGGTAGCTGTCGGCCCGGGCCGACAGCACGTCGGGGGCGCCTTTGATGAAGCATCGGACCACGTCGCGGCCACGGCTGTCGCTCCAGCGGTGGAAGGTGGCCATGAACTTGTGGTCGGAGTCGAACGGGATCTCCACGATGCGGGGGCGTTCCTGACGCAGGGCGCCGACGTCGATGCCGCCCTTTTCGGCGAGGGCCACCAGCGCGCCCTCGGTGGGGTCGCCGACCACCTGCCCGTCGCGCAGTACCGCGTCGCTGCACAGGGCCACGGCGATCAGCGGGTCGTCGAGCGTCGCGGGCAGTGGTGATCCGTCCGTGGTGCGGATGCGCCCGTCGGCGGTGTAGCCCTGACCGGAGACGGTGAACCGCCGGTCGGCCAGCAGCATCTCCCGTACGGTCATCTGGTTGAGCGTCAGCGTGCCGGTCTTGTCGGTGCAGATCTGCGAGGTGCTGCCCAGGGTTTCGACCGAGGCGAGCCGTTTGACGATCGCGCCCCGGCGTGCCAGCCGCCCGGCCCCCATCGCCAGGGTGAACGCCACGACCGCCGGTAGCCCTTCCGGGATGGCCGCCACGGCGAGGGAGACCGCGCTGACGAACAGCGTGCCGAAGTCCTGCCCGCGTACCAGCCCCAGCACGAAGACGACGACGATGACGACCCCGGCGATGACGGCCAGCGTCCTGCCCAGGCCGTCGATCTGTCGCTGCAGCGGCGTCGGCCCGGGCTGGGCTGTGTGCAGCAGGCCGGCGATCCGGCCGATCTCGGTGTCCATACCGGTGGCCGTGACCACCGCCTCGCCACGGCCGCGGGTGACCATCGTGTTCATGAACACGACGCTCGCCCGGTCACCCAGCGGCGCCGCCTCGTCGACCTCCGCAGCCGCGGATTTGCCGACCGGGTGCGCCTCGCCGGTCAGCGACGACTCCTGCACCTCCAGCGAGGTCGAGGACAGCAGCCGGCCGTCGGCGGGTATCCGATCGCCGGCCTCCACCATGATGACGTCTCCGGTCACCAACTCGGCGGCGTCCAGTTGTGCGATGCGGCTGCCGCGACGGACGGTCGCGGTGGTGACAAGCATCCGCCGCAGCGCCTCCAGCGAGGCCTCCGCCCGGGACTCCTGGACGAACCCGATGCTCGCATTGAGGAATACCACCAAGACGATGACCACCGGGGTTTCCCAGTCCCGGGTCACTGCCAGGCTCACTACCGCGGCAGCCAACAGGATCATGATCAGCAAGTCCTGAAACTGCCGGAGGAACACCCGCCACCGCGGTTCCCGCGGCGCCTCCTCAAGCCGGTTCGCACCGTTGCGTTGCAGCCGCCGGGCCGCCTCCTCCGGCGACAGCCCGAGCCGCGGATCCACCTCGAACGCGTCAGCGGCGGCTTTCGCCGCACGCGCGTGCCACGGCGTGGGCGTCTTCTCGGAGAGCCCGGCCATACCACCTTCCTCTCCCGCCATTGCCGCAGGAAACGGCGGCTGACGCGTGCGCCGTCATCGCCAGACGGCAGCACCTACCAGGTGAAGTGCTGACCGGTGCAGTGTGATGCCGGCCGCCCATATGGCGACCATTTGCTCCTCGAAGCGCGTGGGCGGGTGGAGTCGCCACGCTGGGGCTTGCAGGCGGCGACGCAGCTCGGGAGTGAACTCATTCCTCCCTGTTCACGCACCAGTCCCCCAGCGACAGGCGGTGGTGATGCCGCCACGGGTGGCTTGGGCGCGGACGATGGCCACCGGGCCGCTCGCGTGGTGCAGTACGCCCTGGCTGGTGGAGCCGAGCAGCAGGCCGGCGAACCCGCCGCGGC
>NZ_JBFAIA010000206.1:0-14068 GCF_040654455.1 Nonomuraea sp. NPDC050691 | reverse complement strand
TTCTTCGGCGGGACGCACCGCCGCCCGACGTGGCGTGAGCGCGGCCAGGGCGAAGGGTTCCGGATCGTCGCGGTCAAGGCGGGCGACGTACGCCGTCTGTCCGGCAACGTCGGCGCGGTGAAGGTCCTCAAGGTCGGCTGGGTCCGGTTTCGCTGGTCGCGTACTGTCCCGGACGGCGTGAAGTCCTACCGCATCACCCGCGACCGGGCGGGACGCCGGCATGTGGCGTTCGCCGCGATCCCGGAACCGATTCCCGTACCCGGCACGGGCGAGGTGGTGGGCGTGGACCGGGGTGTGGCCGTGTCGGCCGCCCTGTCCACCGGGGAGATGCTGAACGCTCCTGGCCTGCGCGCCCCCGAGAAGGTGCGCCTGCTGCGGCTCCTGCGCAAGCCGGCGGGGGCCAAGCGGGGGTCGAACAGGCGCGGCAAGGTCAAGCAGGCCATCGCCAAGCTGAAGGCGCGGGAGAGCGACCGGCGCAAGGACTGGGTGGAGAAGACCTCCACCGATCTGGCACGCCGGTTCGACGTGATCGCTGTCGAAGACCTGAAGATCCGCGGCATGACCAGGTCGGCCAGAGGCACCATCGAAGCGCCCGGCCGCAACGTCCGCCAGAAAGCGGGCCTCAACCGGTCGATCATGGCCGCCGCATGGGGCCGGCTCGTCCAACGACTGGAGCACAAGGCGCCTGGGCGGGTCGCCAAGGTCAACCCCGCGTTCACCAGCCAGCGGTGTCCCGGGTGGCGGAGACAGACACGGGTGTCGGGAAGGCGATGGTCATGCGGGTGTTCGTGGCGGGCGGGGCCGGGGTGTTGGGGCGGCGGCTGGTGCCGCTGCTGGCGGCGCGTGGCCATCACGTGACGGCGACGACGACGAGCGCGGCCAGGCTGGGGCTGCTGGAGCAGCTGGGCGCCGAGGCGGTGGTGATGGACGGGCTGGGTGCGGTGTCGGCCGGCGAGGCGGTGGCCCAGGCCCGGCCGGAGGTGATCGTGCAAGGCCCGCCGGCCCACGGACCGACCGGGACGTGCCCGTCCTCAGATGCGTCTGCTCCCGGCGCCCGGCCGGATCTCGCGCGCTCGGCCTGGGTGGCCGGGAGCCGCTCGCGTGAACCGGCATTCCCGGACGCTTGACGCGAGAGGTTTACGAGCCTGCAACCCATCTGCAAGCGGGACAAATAGCGTTGATCACGCAACAGCCGAGCCGCGTGATCTCGCTTGACCGTGACAGGGGCGCGGGCAAGCCGTGGGGGATCCCGCGACTCACCGCCTCGCGCGCGCCCGCCCGTTGGGAGCCGGGCCCGCGCGCGCGAGGCCCCTTCACGCCCCCGAGCCTGTCACCGCGCCGGATCCGCCCTTCACGCCCCGAGCCTGTCACCGCGCCGGGCCCGCCCTTCACGCCCCGGGCCTGTCACCGCGCCGGGCCGCGCGGACTCTCTCCAAGGGCCCCTCCGCGGTCATCCTCTGCGAGAGCCGCCACGGACCAGGAACGGTTCGAGCAGTCCGGGCACGGCGCGTGCGGCCAGGTCGAGGCCGGTGTCGCCGCCCACGTCCACCACGTCGTAGCGGCCGTCGCCTGCGGCTGTCGTGGCCGAGACCGTCAGCAGCCCGGCGCGGCGCTGGACGTACGACTGGGTGATCGTCCATCCGACGATGCCGCCACGGTCCAGCGCGACGGTACGCCGGACCACCGCACCGGACCGGGCCAGCAGGTGGCGCCCGCCCAGCCCGTGCCCCAGCCCCCGGTACCCGGCCACGGCCAGCACGAGCGCGAGCGGCAGCACCAGGAGGAGCACCGCCGCCGCGGCCCCCCACACCCACGCCTCCAGCACGCCGTCCCGGATCCACGCCTGCACCTCGCCGGCCCGGGCCCACGCGCCGAGCCCGCCGGCCCGGTTCCATGCCTCCGCCCCGCCGTTCCGGATCCACCAGGCCGTCGCCGCGAACGCCGAGGCGGGGGCGGCGGCGGCGATCAGCGCCCGCCGCACGCGCCTGCGCCTCGCGGCCGCCGGGTGCGGAACGGACTCGGGGAGGCGTGCGCCCGCGATCCGTGCCGCGATGCGCGCGGCCTCGGCCCGGGGGAGGGGCGGGGTGAGCGCCGCCACGTCCTCGGTCTCGCCCTCCGGCGCCTTGCCCAGACCGGTGGCCACCGCCTTGACGCGCGCGCCGCCGCCCAGCCTGAGCAGCAGCGGCTCGCGGATCTCCACACCGCGCAGCCGCGACTCGTCCAGCGTGAGGGAACGGCTGGTCAGCAACCCGCGCCGCACCCGCCACCGGCCATCACGCGGCGCCGGACCGTCCTGCGATCGCGCCGGGGGTGCTCCGGGGCGGCCGGGCTCGCGTTCCAGGCGGTAACCGCCCCAGGACTCCACGAAGAGCAGGACGGCCCCCGTCACACCGGCCACCACGTTGCCCGCGACCACCAGCGGGACCGTCACCCAGGGCCGCTCCGTCAGCCAGCCCCACACGACGGCCGCCGTCTCGCCCGAGAACACCTCCACCCCGAGCGCGTCGAGCGGCTTGTAGAGCGCGCCGAGCACCAGCGCCGCGCCGGCGAACGACCACACGGTCAGCGGCGCGTACCGGATCCACGGCCACCGCAGCCGCGCCACCACCTCGACAGAGCGCGCCGCGCCCGCGGGCCCGTTCTCCCAGGAAGGCCCGCTGCCCCGAGAAGGCCCGCTCCCCCGAGAAGGCACATCTCCCGGCGAAGACCCCTCTGCCCGAGGGGCCTCGATCCCCCAAGAAGGCTCGTGCTCGTGAGGTGGCGCGCCCGCGAGGACGGGAGCGTCCGTGAAGAAGACGTCGGCAGGGGCGCCCGACAGGAGGACCCGGCGCAGGGCCTCGGCCTCGGTGACCGTCAGCGGGTCCAGGGTCAGCTCGGCGCTCTCGTCCCCATGGCCACCTGTGCCGATTTTCACGACGGTCAGCCCGAACGCCCGCCGTACCGGATCGGCGCGCAGGTCCACGCTGCGGACCCGGTCGCGCGGCACCGACCGGTGCTGCCGGGACACCACGCCGGAGCGCAGCTCCAGGCGCTCCGGCGTGAGCCGCCAGCGCGTCGAGCGCAACCGCGTCACGTCGTACGCCACGACGCCCGCCACGATGAGCGCCGCGGCCACGGCCGCGACGGCCGCGATCGTCCCCCACGCCCAGTCGCGGCCGTGCAGCACCCGCACCACGACCACGTCCACCGGCACCACGGCGCCCAGGGACAGCACCGCGGACACCGCCAGGCTCCGCCGGGGCAGCCGGCGCCAGCTCATGTCGCGTCCCCCGGCGTGGCCTGCGTGATCGCGGTCAACCTGGCAGCCAGCTCCGCGGCCAGCTCGTGGTCCAGTCCTTCGATCGTGATCGGCCCCGCGGCCGAAGCCGTGGTCACCGTCACGTCCGCCAGCCCGAACAGTCGCTGCACCGGCCCCCGCGCGGTGTCGACCGTCTGGACGCGCGACATCGGCGCCACCCGCCAGGTGTGGGTGAGCCAGCCCTTGCGCGTGTACACGGCGTCGTCCGTCACCTCCCAGCGCTCCACCCGGTACGACGCCCGCGGGCCCGCGACCGCCAGCCCCAGGCAGCAGCCCGCGAACCCTCCCACCAGCACACCCAGCCAGACCGGATGCCCGGTGAACAGCCAGTACGCCGCCACGGCCGCCCCCGCGACCGGGACGGCCAGCATGAGCGCCTGCGCCGTCCACCAGGAGACCGCACGCGGGTCGGCCTGGTGACGCGGCGGCCTCAGGGTGACGCCGCCCGCCCCGTCAGGGACGTGCGACCCGTGCGGAGGGGCCGGAGGTGTCCCGGGCCGGGGGATCGAGGGCGGTCCCGGCCGTGGAGCGGGTCGAGAGGCCGGGAGCTCGTGGTGACGTTCCATGCCACCGAGGATGGCCCGGCCCGTGACTCCGGCGCGTCCGCCGGAGGTCGCTCGGTGTATCGACTTTGGTCGCTGTCCGCCCGCCCCGCGAACCCCTAACCTCGGGATCTGTGAGCGACCACCACGAGTACCGCTGGGCACTGCCGTCCGTCCTGCTGGGCGACGGCTCCATCGGGCGGCCGGTGCGGCGCTCCACCCGCGACTGGATCATCGACATCGCGATGTTCCTGGCCGCGTGCGGCATCACGCTCCTGACGGCGCCCGAGCTGGAGGGCCTGTCGCGGCCCCTGATGGTGACCGAGCAGGTCGCCGGGGTGCTGTCCTGCGTGGCCGTGTGGCTGCGTCGCCGGTGGCCGGTGGGGTTCGCGCTGGCCACCACGGTGCTCTCGACCTTCCTCCTGATGGTGGGCGGGGCGGCGGTGGTGGGCCTGTTCACGGTGGCGGTGCACCGGCCGTTCAAGGTGGCGGGGCCGATGGCCGCGTTCGGCATGCTGACGCTGGGCCCGTACGTGATGCTGCATCCCGACCCGGAGCTGGGGCCGGTCGGCACGATGACGCTCAGCGTGGCGATCCTGCTGACCGTGTTCGCGTGGGGCGTGGTCATCCGGGCCCGGCGGCAGCTCGTCTGGTCGTTGCGGCAGCGCGCGGTCATCGCGGCCGAGGAGGCCAAGCGGCTCGAACGCGAGCGGATCGCCCGGGAGATGCACGACGTGCTGGCCCATCGCATCTCCATGCTGAGCCTGCACGCGGGGGCGCTGGAGTTCCGGCCCGACGCGCCGCCCGAGGAGGTCTCCAGGGCGGCGGGAGCCATCCGGAACAGCGCCCACCAGGCGCTCCAGGATCTGCGCGAGGTGATTGGGGTGCTGCGCCACCCGTCGTCCTCCGGCGACGAGAACGGCCCGGTGCCCGCCCCGCCCCAGCCCACGCTTGCCGACCTGCGCTCGCTCATCGAGGAGTGCCGGCAGGCGGGCATGAAGGTGTCCTTCGCGATGGACGGACTCGCGGTGACCGGGACGCGCCGACCGGAGCACCCGGACCACCCGGACCACCCGGACCGCGAGGGTTCGGGCGGGGTGGAGGGCGAGGTGGTGGTGTCCGACGGCCTCGGCCGTACCGTCTACCGCGTCGTTCAGGAGGCGCTCACCAACGCGCGTAAGCACGGGGGCGGCGCGCCGGTGTCCGTGACCGTCTCCGGACGTCCGGGCGACGGCGTGACGGTCGAGGTGCGCAACGCGGTGTGGGCCAGACAGAGCCCGCGCATCCCGGGTGCGGGGGCGGGGCTCATCGGGCTCACCGAACGGGTCGAGCTCGCGGGCGGCCGGCTGGCGTTCGGGCCGGCGGCGGGAGGCGACTTCCGCCTGCACGCCTGGCTGCCGTGGGCCCCATGATCCAACCCTGGGCAAGATCCGCCTCGAACGCCCCTATCGGAACCGGGCGGTCGGTGGTCCGGCCCTGGGCGAGGTGCGTCTCGGACTCCCGTTCTGGGACCGGGTGGTCGGTGTTCCGGCGCTGGGCGAGGTGCGTCTCGGACGCCCGTCCGGGAACGGGTGGCCGGCCGCTCGAAGGCTACGGGGCGCGGGCCCGCCGGTCGGGTGGGGCCGCGCCGGCGGTGGTGGCAGGGCTGAGGTGCGGTCGATCGCGTCAGCCCGGGCGCGGTGAGGGCTGGGGAGAGTGGCTACGGTGGACGACATGACGATCAAGGTGCTCCTCGTGGACGACGACCCGCTCGTCCGGGCCGGTCTGGCGATGATCCTCGGCGGCGCGGACGACATCGAGATCGTCGGCGAGGCGGGTGACGGGTCGCAGGTGCCGCCGCTGGTCGCCGAGCACCGGCCCGACGTCGTCCTCATGGACATCCGCATGCCGGACGTCGACGGGCTCACCGCCACCGAGGCGTTGCGCGCGGCCAAGGAACCGCCCGAGGTGGTGGTCCTGACCACGTTCCACGCCGACGCGCAGGTGCTCCGGGCGCTGCGGGCCGGCGCGGCGGGGTTTCTGCTGAAGGACATCGCCCCAGCCGAACTGGTCGGGGCCATCAGGAAGGTGGCCGCCGGCGAGCCGATCCTGTCGCCGATCGTGACCCGGCAGCTCATCAGCCACGTGTCGGGCGGCGGGGCCGGGAGCCGTGCCGGTCGCGCCCGCGCCCTGCTCGACCGGCTGAGCGAGCGCGAGCGGGAGGTGGCGGTGGCCGTCGGCCAGGGCCGGTCCAACGCCGAGATCGGCGCCGACCTCTACATGAGCGTCGCCACGGTCAAGGCGCACGTCTCGCGCATCCTCACCAAGCTGGGGCTGAACAACCGGGTCCAGATCGCCCTGCTCGTCCACGACGCCGCCTCCGCGACCTGAACCGTTGCCTCCCGTTCAACCGCTGCGTCGAGTTGAGCCGCCGCCTCGCTGAGGTGTCGTCCGGTGACACTGCACCCGCTCAGTCCTCGATCATGCGTTCCAGGGTAGTGCGGTGCAGGACGAGGTCGTCGGGGTCGTCCGGCATGGCCTGTTCGCCGAAGTGGATCCGCCGTCGCCACACCCTGGCCATGATCACGCCGTGCCGGAGCGCGGCGTACGTCAGGTGGAAATCCAGGTTCGCGGGCGGATGACCCGTGAGGTCCTGGTACGTCCGGCACACGTCGTCCCGGCGCATGAAGTCCGGCAGCCCCGGCAGGCCCATGGCCTCCGTGAGGTCCTGGAAGAACCGGTGCAGGAAGATCATCCAGGCCAGGTCCAGCTCGCGCGGTCCCACGGCGGCCATCTCCCAGTCCAGCACCGCGACCGGCCGGAAGTCCCGGTACATCACGTTCCCGATGCGGGCGTCGCCCCAGGTCAGGACGTCAGGTCCGGGATCGTCCGGCCAGTGCGCCTCCAGCCAGCCGAAGGCGCGCTCCAGCAGCGGGATCGGGCGGTCCCCGTGCGCCCACGCGTAGTAGGCGTGCTGCGCGTCCACGTGCGCCCGCAGCCCGCCGCCCCCGCCGTAGGACGGGTGCGCCCGCGGTCCGCCGTTCCCGTCGTGCGACGGCTGCGGGCCGGGTCGCGAGAGGACCGACAGCTCCTCCCTCGTGAACGGCGCGTCGTGCAGCGCGGCCAGGAGCCCCACGCTCGCGTCCTGGAGCTCCCGCCGTCGCTCGGGCGGCGCGTCGAGCAGCCAGCCCTCGAACGTGTACGGCATGACGTCCGGCGGCACGTCCCCGTCCTCGCGTTCCATGACGAAGAACGGCGTGCCCAGCGGCCCCGGGTCCGGCTCGAACCACAGCGCCCGCGGAGCCGGGACCCCCGCCCGCTCCCTGGCCAGCCGCATGACCTCGAACTGGGCCTCCAGGTCGTAACGGGGGAAGACGGGCACCGCCTCGGCCGCCGGGGCGAGGCGTGCCACGCAGCGCACCCGCCGTCCCGCCCAGGAGGCGGTGAAGAACAGCGTCTCGCTGGACATGCCGTTCGCCGAGGGCCGCGACAGCTCCGACACCTCCACCGGGCCGCCGGTGCGGCAGGCCAGCCAGGCCGCCACCCGGTCGTGGAGGGCGCGCAGGTCACGGGTCGACGTCCGCATCTCCTCGGCCACGGCGGTCTCCTCGGTCGGTTCGGGTCCCGCACCAGTGGTATACCCCTAGCAAGCGCTTGTCTACGTGGGGCGAGCGTTACGGTCAGGTACGGGGCAGCCGTACCCTTGTCTGAAAGGGCATGTCACGAAGGGACAGTGGGATGAGCTCAGCGGGTGAAGGCCTGTCTCGCCCGCTTCCCGAGCCGGTGCGGCTGAATGTCGTCGACCTGGCAGCCCAGGTCCTCGGCTCGCTCCCGGCTGTGTCCGTCCCACCTCCGTTGCGGGGCATCGCCAAGTTCGACCCGCGTAAGCGCGCCCGGCTCGGCAGCGCTCCCATCGCCGCGCAGCTGGAGAGCGACAAGGAGTTCCGCGAGCTGGTGGCCGAGTCGGTCGCGGCAGGCTGGCCCGAGCTGGTCGCCTCCCTGGTGGACGGCCACGTGCCTCCCGCCGCCGACCCCGTGCTCGTGGCCGCCGCGGCCTACCTCACCCGTCCGCCCGGCTGGGCCGACATGGTGGAGGCGGCCCGCGCCGACCTCGAACGCTCCGCCGTGGCGGCCGAGGGGTCCGAGCGCGAAGAGGTCGTGACGCGCCTGCGTGAGCAGCTCGCCGCCCAGAAGAGCGCCGCCAAGGAGGAGACCGACCGGCTGCGCGAGCAGCTCAAGGCCGCCCGTACGGAGAACTCCGACCTGCGCCGCCGCCTTCACGAGGCGCGCGAGCGGGCCAGGGCGGCGCAGCGGCACGCCGAGGAGATGACGCAGGCCGCCGAGGAGGCGCGCTCGGCGGCCTCGGTGGCGGGCAGCGCCGGCGAGGCCGAGCTGCGGCGGCTGCGCGAGCGGCTGGCCGACGCCGAGAAACAGCTCGAAGCCTCGCGCCGGGCCGCCCGCGAGGGCCGCAGCATCGAGGACGCCCGCGTCCGCGTCCTGCTCGACGCCCTCCAGGACGCCTCCGCCGGGCTGCGCCGCGAGCTGGCCCTGCCCACCATGATCAGCCGGCCCGCCGACTCGGTCGCGGCCGTCACCGGCGAACGTCCGAGCGTGCGCGGCGTGCCCGCCCGCGCGCTGGCCGACGACGATCCGCAGCTGCTCGACCAGCTCCTCGCGCTGCCCCAGGTGCACCTGATCATCGACGGCTACAACGTGACCAAGGCCGGCTACGGCACGCTCACGCTGGCCGACCAGCGCAACCGCCTCATGACCGGGCTCGGCGGGCTCGTCGCGCAGACCCGCGTCGAGGTGACGGTGGTGTTCGACGGGGCCGAGCTGAACGCGCCGGTCCAGGTGGTGGCCCCGCGCGGGGTGCGCGTGCTGTTCAGCGCGCCGGGGGAGATCGCCGACGACCTCATCCGCCAGCTCGTCCGCGCCGAGCCGCCCGGGCGGGCCATCGCCGTGGTGTCCTCCGACCGCGAGGTCGCCGAATCCGTCCGCAGAATGGGCGCCCGCCCCGTACCATCAGGACTGCTGCTGCGCAGGCTGGGCCGCGCGTAAGGCAGCCCGCGCCCGTCGGGCCGCGCTTAAAGCGACGGTAAACGGAATCTGGCGTTTAGGTGAGATCACCCTCGCAACTTCTGTACTATTTCGCCCCAGGTGTGTTCCCTGGGAGGCGACGCTGTGAGGTTGGGCCGAGTGCCGATGGTCGTGGGTCTCGCGGTCGGGTTGATGATCGCGCCGACAGGCGGAGCCCAGGCCGCGCCGAAGCCGACGATCAAGCAGGCGAAGGCCAAGCTCGCCAAGCTCAACGACAAGGCCGACAAGGTCGTCGACCGCTACAACGCGGCGACCGAGAAGCACAAGAAGGCCCAGGCCACCTACGACGAGCTCAACGCGAGCTACCAGCGCAAGCTCGCCACCGTGGCCGACCTGCGCCAGCAGGTCATCTCCATGGCCGTCAACGACTACAAGTACGGCGGCGACGCCGCCGCCGTGCCCGGCGTGATCACCTCTGACGACCCCACGGCCGTCCTCGGCAGCCTCACCCTGGCCGACCAGGTGTCCAAGGAACGCGCGGAGAAGCTCGCCGCCTTCGACCGGGAGAACCGCGGCCTCAAGACCGAGCGCGACAAGGCCGAGACGGCCCTGGCCGCCGCCGACGACGTGCGCGACGCGGTGAAGAAGGAACGCGCCGAGGTCCTCAAGCTCATCGCCCAGCAGAAGAAGCTGCTCGACCGGCTCGGCGCCTACCGGGCGGGCAACCCGAACAGCACCGGCATCAAGTACACCGGCCCGGCCTCGGGCAACGCGGGGGCCGTCCTGAGGTTCGCGTACGCGCAGGTCGGCAAGCCGTACGTGTTCGGCGGCACCGGCCCCGGCGGCTGGGACTGCTCGGGCCTCACCCAGGCCGCCTGGCGCGCGGCCGGCGTCTCCCTGCCGCGGACGACCTGGCAGCAGTGGGCGTGGGGCACCTCGCGCAAGGTCTCGCTGAACGAGCTCCAGCCAGGTGACCTCATCTTCAGCAATGGTCTGGGCCACGTCAGCATCTACGCGGGCAACGGCCAGATCGTTCACGCGCCGCAGACGGGCGACGTGGTCAAGGTCGTCACGCTCTCCTCGTACGGCGGCAGCATCGTGGGCGCCATCCGTCCCTGAGGACCGCCTCGTTCTCGATTCCGGGGGCTTCCGGCTGCGGCTGGGAGCCCCCTTTCGCTGCGCGTGGCGGGGCAGTTTAGCAAGCCTGCCGCTATTCCGTGCCGGTACGGGAGTAAAGAACCGAAACGATCTGTCGCCTTTCATGGTCACGTGGCCTGGCGAGTCGCCCGGTACAAACCTGACAAATGCGACGAAAGCGTCCTGACAGGCCAGTGGTTCGTCAAGTGTGAGCAGAGTCACATTTACGTAACGAATCATGGTGGCAAGCAGGGCTTCATCGTCTTACTGACACCTTATGGCGATCTTTACAGCTTGACGGTGGCTTTGCCGTTCCATGACTTGTCCGCGTAACTTCTGGCGTCGCGGCGAACAAGCCATGGCGTCGCGAGCCAACATCGGTCCTCCCGATGTGGACGAGATAGAGATCCAGCGGTCACCGCCGTAAACATCCGTACTTGTGTCGGCGGTGTCCTGCCGAGTCCGTGCAGCCAGGAGGCACGGAGCCGGGGACCCAGCGATCCCGAACCCGGGATCAGGGGTGAATCGGCGCGCGAGCGCGCCGTAGGGCGACTTCCAGGCCCGAATCCGTCAGCTAACCCGGTAGGCGTTCGTGGAAGATCCAAGGAGAAATCCTGTCTACCTCCTCGCACAACCCCCGTCTGTCCCGTATCGCCCTGAGTGGTGTCGCACTCACCATGACCGTGACGGCCGGAGGTCTGGTCCTCCATGCCCCGGCTGCCCAGGCACAAGGGACGACGAGCACAACGGCCGGCGTTTCCACGGTTTCGGCGGGCACGGCCGCCGCGTCCGTGAAGCAGGCCACCCGTAAGACGGCGAAGGCGTCGAAAGCCGCCCGGCAGCAGGCGAAGGCCCACACGGCCGTCGCCGTGGCGAAGGCCCAGATCGGTGACCCGTACCGCTACGGCGGCACCGGCCCTGGCGCCTTCGACTGCTCCGGCCTCGTCCAGTACGCCTGGAAGAAGGCCGGCGTGAGCATCCCCCGCGTGACGAACAGCCAGTACGCGCGCATCAAGAAGAAGGTCTCCTGGAAGAACCTCCAGCCAGGCGACCTGATGTTCTTCCGGGGACTCGGCCACGTGGGCATGTACATCGGCCACGGCAAGATGGTCCATTCGCCGCGCACAGGCCTGACGGTACGCATCGAGAAGCTCAGCGGATGGCGCAAGTCGTCGTTCGTGGGTGCGGTACGTCCGGGTCTGTAAGCACTCACGAAGACCCCGTCCCGGGTTGGGGACGGGGTCTTCGTGCGTTCACGCGCGCATCGCGGGACATGACCAGGGACCTGTCGGTGAAGAGCGGGGCGCGAACGGGGATCACGGGGCATCGTCGCGTCGCGTCGCGTCGCACCGCACCGCACCGCACCGCGTCGCATCGCGGAAGGGCGGAAGGGCGGAAGGGCGGAAGGGCGGAAGGGCGGGAGCCTGGGGCGGCGGAAGCGCGGAAGTGGGGAAGCGGGGGGCGGCGGGCGGACGGCCCGGTACGATCGGACAGCGTGTCCGCCCGGGTGAGCCGTCGTGCCGTGCTGGCGGGGGTTGCGCCCCTGCTCGCGCTCGCCGCCGCGTCCACTCCCCGCCCTACCGGCACCGAGCTCCAGGACGCCCAGTACGGCCCACCACGGCGCTCCGACACGAAGGTCACGACACCCGGCCACTCCGGCGCCGGCATGGAGGCCGAACCGTGGCCGGGGGAGACTCAGGCCGTGTCGGGCGCGCGGTCCCTCGTGCTGGGGCACCGGGCCGACGCGGCGCTTCTCCGGGACCTGGCTCACCGCGCCGACACCGCCGGCGCGCGTGTCTCCGCCGTTCTCCAGGCCCCCGTGCGGCCCCTCGTGCTCGTGCCCGCCTCCTCGGCCGAGGCCGCGCGGCTGGCCGGCGTCACGGGCGTCGAAGGGCTGGCCGCCATGGCCGACGGAGGGCGGGTCGTCGTCGTGCCCGAGGCGTTCGGCCGGCTCACCGCCGTCGGCCGGGACGTCGTGCTGGCCCACGAGCTCACCCACGTCGCCGCCGGCACCGGCGGGCTGCCACCCTGGCTGTACGAGGGGTTCGCCGACTACGTCGCCTACCGCGACGCCGGCCTGGCCGTGCCGGTGGCCGCCGCCGAGCTGGCCGCTGAGGTGCGGGCCGGGAGGACGCCTGGACATCTACCAGGGGCTGCCGACTTCGCGCCCGGCTCGTCCAGGCTGGCGGCGGTCTATCAGGAGGCGTGGCTCGCGTGCCGGTTCGTCGCCGAGTGGCGCGGAGAGCGGACGCTGGTGAGGCTCTACCGTGATGCAAGGACGCGGGGCGCCGACCGCGCGCTCGCCGCCGCCGGGCTCCCCGCCGCGAGGCTGACGGCGGGCTGGCGCGCGTACGTGCGTGAGAAGCTGGCGTAGGGGGACACGTGACGAAGGACGGGCAGGTGGGGGACACGTTCCCCCCGGCGGACGCGTCCGGCCCGGACGAGCCGCAGGCGAACGTGCCCGGCTCGTCCGTGGGCGGGGGATCGGTGCCCGGCGTCTCTGATGCCTCCGGGGGCAGCGGGGAATCGGTGAGGGGCGTCTCTGGTGCGTCCGGGGGTGGCGGATCGGTGCCTGGCGTGCCTGGTTCGCCCCGGGACGGGGAGCCGGGGCCCGACATGCCCGGGACGGGCACGGGAAGCGGTCAGGCCGCGGCCGGGTGGCGGCAGGCCGGGGTGGTGTGCGCCGTGCTCGGCCTCGCCACCGTGGCCGTCGTGATCGTCACCACGCCCTGGCGGGCGCTGCCCCCTTCCGCGCCGTACGTCGCCCCCGACCCCGCCCGCGACTTCACCCCCGCCCAGATCGCCCGCGCCGCCGCGTTCGACGCCGCCACCACCGCCCCCGGCTACCTGTCGCTGGGCCTGAGCCTGCTCTTCGCGGGACTGCTCGTCCTCACCCCGTTCGGCGCCCGGCTGCTCGGCCGCCTTCGCGGCCCCTGGTGGGTGCGTGTCGTCCTCGGCGTGCTGCTCCTCACCGCGCTGGTCGAGGCGGTGCGCTGGCCGCTCGGCATGTGGGCCGAGACGGTGCTGCGCGCGTACGGCCTGTCCACCCAGGACTGGGCGGCCTGGTCGGCCGACCGGATCAAGGGCATCGGGGTCAACGCCGCCGTGCTGTCGGTCGCGATGGTCGCCGTGGTCGGCCTGGCCCGGAAGGTGCGGCGGTGGTGGATCCCCGCCGCCGCCGGCGCGTTCGCGCTGACCGTGGCGCTGTCGTTCGTCTATCCCGTGGTGGTCGAGCCGCTGTTCAACGACTTCCGCCCCATGCCGCAGGGCCCGCTGCGCACGAGCCTGCTGGACATGGCCGCGCGTGACGGCGTGCCGGTCGAGGACGTGCTCGTCGCCGACGCCTCCCGCCGCACCACCGCGCTGAACGCGTACGTCTCCGGCTTCGGCGCCACCCGCCGGATCGTCGTCTACGACACGCTGCTGCGCGGGCCGAGCCCGCAGGTGGAGCTGGTGGTCGCGCACGAGCTCGGCCACGCGAAGAACGGCGACGTGCTGGACGGCACCCTCGTCGGCGCGCTGGGCGCCGCCGCCGGCACTGCGCTGCTGTTCCTGGCCTTCCAGTTGGTACGGCGGCGCACCGGAGTCGCCTCGGCGGCCGACCCGAGGGCCGTGGGCGTGCTGGTCGGACTCATGTCCCTGGCCACCGTGCTGTCCGGCCCGGCCCAGAACCTCGTCAGCCGCCACGTCGAGGCCCGCGCCGACGTCCACGCCCTCGATCTGACGAAAGACCCGGCCACCTTCGTGGCCATGCAAAAACGATTGGCAATCACCAATATTTCCGACTTGTCGCCTGATGCCGTGGAATATGCGCTTTATGCGTCTCATCCGTCGACGCCCGAGCGGATCGCCCTGGCCCGGGCCTGGGCGCGGCTGAACGGCGTCCCGGCGCCGTGACCGCCCGCGTCGTCATCGTCACCAACGATTTCCCGCCACGGCCGGGCGGCATCCAGTCCTTCGTCCACGGCCTGGCCGCGCGCACCCCCGGCGTGGCGGTCTACGCGCCCGCCTGGCCGGGCTGCGCCGAGTTCGACCGCCGCCAGCCGTACCCCGTCGTGCGCCATCCGACCTC
>NZ_JBFAIA010000205.1:0-14079 GCF_040654455.1 Nonomuraea sp. NPDC050691 | reverse complement strand
ACGGCGTGCGCCGCGTGCCCGCCGCCCGGCCCGCTCCGGTCGGCGGCCAGGCCGGCGAACACGGGGACGAGCATGAGGCCGGCGCCGTGCGCCGACGACATGAGGAAGGACCAGCCGGCCAGCTGCGGCAGGGACAGCCGCATCCCCACCCAGCGGAAGTGCCGCTTCGACAGCAGCCGCCACAGGCCGAAGGCGACCAGGACCACGCCGCCGGTGACCGACAGCACCGTGGCCGTCGTCAGCGAGCCGGTCACGCCGACCACCACCGCGACCAGCGCGACGGAGGCCAGGTGCCCGGCCGCGATCGCCGGCAGCGACGCCAGCAGCAGGTCCCGGCTGCGCTCCTGCAGGCCGCGGGCCACCGCGAACAGCCAGCCCATGGCCGGGTTCAGGCCGTGGAAGGCGCCCAGCAGGAGAGCGGCGGTGACCGTCATGGGTAGCAGTAGGAGTCGGACGAGGCGTCGCCGCCCTGCAGCCGCACCTGGTGGGGGCGCAGGCCGCGGAAGTCGTCGCCCCGCGGCAGGAAGCGCGGGTCGAAGGTGAATGACCCGGCGTCCACCTTGGCCATCCAGGCGCCGACGCCCTCCGGGTAGAACTGGTCGTCCCAGGCGCCGTACAGGGAGTTGGTCAGGTAGACGCGCGCGCCGTCCCTGCTCACCTCGACCATCTGCGGGCCGCCGCGCAGCCGGGCGCCGCCGGCGGCGGGGTGGGACTCGCCGCGGACGATGCCCCCGATCCGCAGCGAGCCCAGCTCGACGGGTTTGAACGGGTCGCTGACGTCGTACTGCTTGAGCTCGCCGGTGCCCCAGCAGGAGACGTACAGGCGCTGGTCGTCCACGGACAGGTCGATGTCGGTGACCAGCGGCGGGACCGCGCCGAACGGCTTGAGCACCTCGGGCAGGTCCTCCGGGGCGGCGGGCTCGGCCGGGATCTCGATCACCTTGCGGGCCTGCCAGCGGCCGCCCTCCTGGAACCAGGTCCACACCGACGCCGACAGGTCCTCGACGCTGACGACGACGCCGACGAACCCGTACGTTCTGGTCGGGTCGTGCGCGGGGCGCAGCTCCAGCGTCATCTGGTGCTGGTCGCCCAGGTCCACCGTCTGGACGTGGCGGCGTCTGCGCAGGTCCCAGAAGTGCAGACGGTGCCCGTACTGGCGGCCGAGGAGCAGCTCACCCACGACCCCGTTCTCGATCATGGACGGCGTGCCCCACTCCGAGGTGACGAGCACGTCGTGGTTGATGTGCCACCAGAAGTCGTAGGCGAGGTACTGCGGGCCCCGGTCCACCTCCCAGCGGCCGAGCACCTCGAACGACTGGTGGTCGAGGATGGCGATGCCGCCCGGGCCGTCCTCGCCGTTCGCGCCGCCGAGCGCCGAGACGTACAGGCCCTCGGGGCCGCAGTGGATCGTGTGCGGCCGGGAGTACCCGGCGCGCTTGGCCAGCTCCTCCGCCTCGATGACCTTGACGATCTCGGGGCTGACCCGGTCCTTGGTGTCGAGGATGTGGATGCGGGAGGAGCGCAGGCCGGGCACGACCAGGTAGCGCCGCTCGACGTGAGGATGGGGGGCGTAGGGGCACAGGGCGCTGCTGCAGGCGTTCCAGCCGAAGTGGTGCAGCTCGTCGCCCGTGTGAGGCAGGTCGGTCCAGCCCACGACCCGGCCGTAGCCGGGGGAGGAGGGATCGGTGTCGACGACGGCGATCGCGTCGGGACGCTCCGCCCGGCGGTCGAA
Organism: Nonomuraea sp. NPDC050691; assembly: GCF_040654455.1. Taxonomy (NCBI): domain Bacteria; kingdom Bacillati; phylum Actinomycetota; class Actinomycetes; order Streptosporangiales; family Streptosporangiaceae; genus Nonomuraea; species Nonomuraea sp. NPDC050691. Next base: position 12,347 of record NZ_JBFAIA010000205.1, on the reverse strand, counting down.
CGCGGCCACGTAGGCCAGCCGCTCGGCCGGCGCGGCGGCGGCGTCACGCGGCGAGGGGTAGAACGTGGGGTCCGGAGTCCAGAGTGCCATGAACCCCATGATTCATGCATTACCTACCCGGTCAATAGACAAGCTGCCGAGACCTATGCCGGTTCAGTGGGAAATATTGGCCCGGGCGGAGGGAGCCGTGACCCGCAGGAAGTCCAGCAGCAGCTCCGTGACCTCGGCGGGCCGTTCGAGGCTGGGCAGGTGACCGGCCCAGGGCAGCTCCACGTGGCGGGCCTGCGGCAGCCGCTCGGGGAGCCGGGCGGCGATCTCGCGGAAGTCGGGCAGGTCGTGCGCGCCCGACACGGCCAGGCACGGCGCCGTGATCCGCGCCAGGTCCGCCTCGGGCCGCGTCTGCGGGAACTCCTCGGTCGCGGCGAGCTGCACCTCGAACGCGCGCCGCTGCATGGCGCGCACCCGCCCGCGGGTCTCGTCTCCCGCCTCCGGCCCGAGGAACGTCTCCACGTTGAGCTCGACGGCTCCCTCGACGTCGCCGGCGGCGAGCAGCGCGTCCTCCTGCCCGGCGAACGACCGCAGCTCCGGTCCAGGCACCTGCCCGGGCACGGCCGGGCAGAGCAGCGCGAGCGCCGTGACCAGCTCCGGCCGGCTCGCGGCCAGCTCCAGGGCGACCCGGCCGCCGTAGGAGGAGCCGGCCAGCGCCGCCCGCCCGACGCCGAGCGTCCGCAGCAGCTCGGCCACGTCGTCCGCGTCACTGTACGGCCGGTCCGCCACGGGCGAGAGCCCGAACCCGCGAAGGTCCGGCCGGATCACGCGGTACCCGGCGGCGGCCAGGGCCGTCCACTGCGGGTCCCACATGCGGCGATCGCACACGCCCGAATGCAGCAGCACCACGGCCGGACCATCTCCGGCCACATCATGAGAAAGCGACATGCGACGGCACGGTAGCGAGTACGCGGGCGGATGTCGCCTCCTTTTGCGGCTTCACGGCGACGGTGCTCACCAGGGCGTTCGCCTCCAGCTCGCGCACGGCCGGGCGCGCCTACGGCGTCAGGACGACCTTGTTGCAGTCGTCCAGCTTGTTCTTGAACAGCTCGTACCCGCGCGGAGCCTCGCTCAGCGGCAGGCGGTGCGAGACGACGAAGCTCGGGTCGATGTCGCCGGCGCGGATGCGCTCCAGCAGGGGGCGCATGTACCGCTGCACGTGACACTGGCCGGCGCGCAGCGTCAGCGAGCGGTTCATGATCGCGCCCATCGGGAACTTGTCCACCAGCCCGCCGTAGACGCCGACGACCGCCACCACCCCGCCGTTCCGGCAAGCCATGATCGCCTCGCGCAGCGCGTACGGCCGCTCGGTCTCCATCCGGGTCGCCTGCTTGGCGCGGTCGTAGGCGTACATGGCCGGCGTCGGATGGTGCGCCTCCAGGCCGACGGCGTCGATGCACGCGTCCGGCCCGCGCCCGCCCGTCATGTCGCGCAGCGCGTCGAGCACGTCCACCTGCTCGTAGTCGAGCACCTCGGCGCCGGCCCGCTCGGCGTACCGCAGCCGGTACGGGAAGCGGTCGACGCAGATCACCCGCTCGGCGCCCATGAGATGAGCGCCGGCCACGGCGAACTGGCCGACCGGTCCGGCGCCCCAGACGGCGACCGTGTCACCGGGCTTGATGTCGCACATCTCGGCGCCCATGTAGCCGGTCGGCAGGATGTCGGACAGGAAGAGCACCTTCTCGTCCGGCAGGTCGTCCTCGATCTTGATCGGGCCGACGTCCGCGAACGGCACCCGCGCGTACTCGGCCTGCCCGCCCGCGAAGCCGCCCAGCATGTGGGAGTAGCCGAAGACGCCCGCGGGCGAGTGGCCCATGAGCTTCTCGGCCATCCCGGCGTTGGGATTGGAGTTCTCGCAGAGCGAGTACAGCCCGTCCTCGCAGGCGAAGCAGCCGCCGCAGGCGATGGGGAACGGCACGACCACCCGGTCGCCCGGACGCAGGTTCCGCACCTCGGGGCCGACCTCCACGACCTCGCCCATGAACTCGTGGCCGAGGATGTCGCCCTTCTTCATGGTCGGGATGTAGCCGTCCACCAGGTGCAGGTCGGAGCCGCAGATCGCGGTCGAGGTGACGCGCACGACGGCGTCCCGCGCGTTGAGCATCCGCGGGTCGGGGACGTCGAGCACCTCCACGCTGTTGCGGCCCGTCCAGCAGGTCGCCTTCATGATCGTCCTCCTACGGGCTGGGCCGGGTGCTGCCTGAGCTGCCGCAGGGCGCGGGTTCCCTCGGGGCTGCCCTCCGAGCGGACCACCTCCCCGGTCTCCATGACCTGCTTGAAGCGGCGCAGGTCGTCGCGTACCTGCTGGCCGGGGTGCTCGCCCAGGAGCCGGGCGAACGCGGTGCCGAGGGCGCCGCCGGGCACGGTGTACTCCATGGCGACGTCCACCACGGTGCCCCTGCCGGCCGGGCCGGCGGTGAAGCTCACCGTGCCGTTGGTGGTCACCGCGGCGCCCCGGACCGAGTTCCAGGCGATCCGCTCGCCCGTCCGGTCCTCGACGATCTCGGCCTCCCAGCGGACGTCCGTCATGGGGCCGCGCGCCGTCCACAGGGACCGGCCCTGGCCGACGGGCCGCACGGACTCCAGGTGGGCCATGAACGCGGGCAGGTTCTCCAGGTCGCGCCAGAACCGGTACACCTCCTCGCGCGGCCGGTTGACCGTGATCGAGGCGCGCAGCTCGATCGGGGCCGGGCCGGAGCGCGTCCCGCGTACCGCGCAGATCAGGTCGAGGGCCGTGACGCCCGCCACCGCGGCGGTCGCGAACGCCACGCGGCGGCGCCGCTCACCGCGCCGGCCGGCCAGCGCCCGGCCGAGCAGGGCCAGGTCCAGCGCGTCGCCGGCCACCCGGGTCCACGCCCACCGCGCCGGGGCCCGGCCGCCGAGCAGCACGCCCGCGTGCATCAGCTCCCGTCCGCCGGCGAGTCTCGTGACGCCCCTCGCCGCCGGGGAGTCGTCGACGCCGGCCAGGCGCGTGACCGCGTCCGGCGCCGTCACCTGCGCCGCCCCCAGCGCCAGACTGGCCCACCCGAGTGTCCGGGCGAACCTGTCGGTTGTCGTGCTCATGTGTCGTCACCGCCATCCGGTGTCGATGCCGGAGCCTCTCCTGTCCGGCCGCCCGGTTTCGGGCGTTCTCCGCCCCGTACCCGGGCGGTCTGTGCTGACACCGCGCGGGCCGGATCGGGACTCGGGACGACATCCTCACCGAGAGGCATGGATGTCCCGGCCAGGCGGGGTAGGGGGCGGGTATGCGTTACCACGCGCTGGCCTGCGACTACGACGGGACCCTGGCCCGGCACGGCAGGGTCGGGCCGGAGACCGTCAAGGCCCTGGAGCGGCTCTCCCGGGCGGGGGTCAAGCTGCTCCTGGTCACCGGGCGCGAGCTGGACGACCTGCTGGGCGTCTTCCCCGACGTCGGCGTCTTCGACCTCGTGGTCGCCGAGAACGGCGGCCTGCTGTACGACCCGGGGGAGCGGCGCGCCGAGCCGCTGGCGGGCCCGCCGCCGGAGGAGTTCGTCGAACGGCTGCGCGGGGAGGGGGCCACCCCGCTCGGCGTCGGCCGGGTGCTGGTCGCCACCAGGGTCCCGTACGACGTGCAGGCCCTCGCCGCGATCCGCGAGCTCGGACTGGAGCTCCAGGTGATCTACAACAAGGGCGCGGTCATGGTGCTGCCCCCTGGGGTGAACAAGGCGAGCGGCCTGGCCGCCGCCGTCGAGCGGCTGGAGCTGTCGCCGCGCAGCGTGGTCGCGGTCGGCGACGCGGAGAACGACCACGCCTTCCTCACCGCCGCCGAGTGCGGCGCCGCCGTCGCCAACGCCCTGCCCGCGCTCAAGGACACCTGCGACGTGCGCCTGGACGGCGAGGCCGGCGCCGGGGTGGCGGAGCTTGCCGGGGCGATGCTCTCCGGCGAGCTGGACGCGGTGGAGGTGCCCCGCCGCCACGTCCTGCTGGGCCACGACGACGGCGAGGAGGTACGGCTGGCGCCGTACGGGGCCGGGCTGATGGTGGCCGGCCCGTCGGGGAGCGGCAAGTCGACGGTGACCACGGCGCTGCTGGAACGGCTGGCCGAGGCCGGGTACCAGTGCGTGGTCGTCGACCCCGAGGGCGACTACGCCGACTACCCCGGCATGACCGTCCTCGGCGACCCGGACCGGGTGCCGGGCGTCGAGGAGGTGCTGCACGCGCTGCGCCGGCCCGACCAGAGCGTCGTGGTCAACCTGATCGGGCTGCGGCTGAAGGACCGGCCCGCGTACTTCGCCGAGCTGCTGCCCCGCCTGGCCGCCCTGCGCGCCGCGCTCGGGCACCCGCACTGGGTGGTGGTGGACGAGGTCCACCACCTGATGCCCGCCGAGCTGCGGCACGTGCCGCTCCGGGAGGCGGCGGACGTCGGCTCCCTGCTGATGATCACCGTCCACCCGGACGCGGTGAGCCCGGCCGCCCTCCGGCTCATGACCTCGACGCTCGCCGTGGGCCGGGACCCCGCCGGCACACTGGCGGCCTTCGCCACCGCCGCCGGGTACGAGCCGCCGCACGCGGAGCCGCCCTCGGAGCCACCTCCGGACGGCGGCCTCGCGCTGTGGCGGGTCGGGACGCGCCGCGCCCGGAACGTGACCCTGGAACCCGGCGAGGTCGAGCGGACCCGGCACCGGCGCAAGTACGCGGCCGGCACCATGTCCAAGGACAAGAGCTTCTACTTCACCGGTCCCGGCGAGCGGCTGCGGCTGCGGGCGCGCAACCTGCACACGTTCGTCGAGCTGGCCGAGGGCGTGGACGACGAGACGTGGCTGCATCACCTGCGCCGGGGCGACTACTCCACCTGGATCCGCGAGAGCCTGGGCGACGCCGAACTGGCGGAGGAGGTCGCGGCGGTGGAGCGGGACAGCCGCGACGAGCCCGGACCCGGCCGGAGCCGGATCGCCGCCCTCATCACCGAGCGCTACACCCTTCCCGCCGAGCCCACCGACCACGACCCCGACCACGAGTGCTGACCGGTGGGCCGGCACCCGGGCCCGTCACGTCCGCCGGGCAGGTCAGGTCATGGCGGCGAGCCGGGCCCGGACCTGGACGACCACGTCCTGCGGCAGCGGCGCGTAGCCCAGCAGCGACAGATAGGACTGGCCCGCGTTGCCGGCCGCGTACCGCAGGAAGCCGCGGGCCAGCGGCGCCGTCCCCCGCGCGCAGACGATCTCGTAGGTGATCAGGACGAGGGGGTACGCCCCCTGCGCCTTGGTCGAGTAGTCGAGCGTCATCGCCAGGTCACCGTTCCTCCCGGTGAATCGGGCGCCGCCCACAGCCTTCGTGGCCCCCTCCGGTGACAGGGCGACGTACTCGCCCGCGCCGTTGCGCACCTGCGCCGTCCGCAGCCCGGCTCCACTCGCGTAGCCGTACTCCACGTACCCGATCGTGCCTCCGCTCTCCCGGATCGTCTCGGCCATGCCGTCGGAGCCCTCCACCCCGCGGCCCGGCCCGGGCCAGTCCGCCGACGGAGGGTACGGCCAGCCGCTCGTCGCCGCGAGGTAGGAGGTGAAGACGTGGCTCGTGCCGGAGTAGTCGGAGCGGTGGAGGACGTCGATCTCCCGGTGCGGGAGGGCCGCGCCGGGGTTCTCCGCGGCGATCTGCGGGGCGTCCCACATGGTGATCGTCCTGCCGAACACCGCGGCCATCGTGGCCGGTGAGAGCCGCAGCCGCGGCACGGACGGCAGGTTGTAGGCCACGGCGATCGGCCCCACCACCATGGGCAGGTGCAGCGCGCGGTCGCCGCACCGCCCGTCGGCCAGCGCCTGCTCCTGGGCGCCCAGCACGTAGTCCGAGCCGGCGAACGCGGTCGCGCCCCGCACGAAGTCGCGCACTCCGGCGCCGGAGCCGTTCGGCCGGTACACGATCCGCGCGCCGGGATGGATCGACCGGAAGCCCTCGCGCCACGCGTTGATCGCCCCGAGCTGCGCCGTCGACCCCGAGGCGATGATCGCGTCCCTGCCGCCCGCCGCCGGCCCGGCCCGGCTCAGCAGGGCGCAGCCGGTCAGCCCGGTGGACGCGAGCAACACGGACAGGACCGACGCCGTCATCTTGAGCACGTATACGACCGTATGAAGGCGTCGTGGACCGAAGAGTAAATCCACGGGCAGATCAACTGGAAGAAAACGCCATCACCAGGTCAAGCCACCCCTTCGGCTCGAACCCCCTTCCCCGTCCCGGCCGAGCTTGCGGCTCCTCGTCGTCGATGGCGGTCGACGGTCGGTGTGCCCGTCAGGTCTCTCGTAGCCGGTAGTCGAGGGCCCCCTTGTCATTCCATGGCGGACTCGCCGCCCGGGTAGGCGAAGGAGGACCGGGGCGAGTAGAACCCCCACACGATCTGCAGGGGGTCGGCGGGGCGAAGTGCGTGGACCGGGTGGTCAGGCTCCACGAACTCCAGCGAGACGATCTCGAACGGATCGACCGGCTCCGCCACGAACGGGTAGAGCCCGCTGATCCGCTGCCCGTCAACGTCGGTGATGTACCGCAGCTGTCCGCGGCTGACCGCCGTGCCCGTGCGCCCGACCCGTGCGGTTGTACGGATCACCGGCACACCGTCGGACTCGGTCGTCGCGACCAGCGTCCTTCCCTCCACCTCGATCGTCGTACGACCGGGGGTGGCCGGGACTCCTCGTACGGCCGCGTACTCGCGCACCACCTCGCTGGAGTTGAAATAGTGCGTCCACCACCGGCCGGGGGTGACGCCGTCGGGCGCGTAGGCGTCCTCCAGGTCCGGCCCAATGTACGTCAGCGAGTACGCGCCGAACCCGGAGGTCTGCTCGGGCCGGTCGACGACGTACTGGTTCATGAAGACCTGCCGGTTGGCCATCGGCTTCAAGCCTTCGGGCACCAGTGCGGCGACGGCATCGGGGTCGGCCGGCACCCATCCGAAATAGATCATCCGGCTGTTGACGACGAGCTGGGGTGCCACGAGTTCGGGCACGTTCTCTCCCTTGCTATCGACGACGCATAGCCGGAACTTACGTGAAGTCTTGCGGGAGAACAACGACGTCACATAAAGGTTGCTCCTTGCGCGCCTGCCACGGTCCGCACGTGCGTGCCGGATGTGCGGTTCACCGCGCTCCGACGGTGGCCGCGAAGGCCCCGAAGGCCGCGAACAGGCGAGCCGGGTCGGAAATGTGGTCCAGCTTCACCTTGGCGACCGGAGATGACGAGGCTTCTCGGCCTCGCCCATATCCGGGAACTCCCGGATCCCCCAGAGGGGACGTGACGTTCTCCCCGGACGGGAAGAGGCTCGCGAGCACCGGCGCCGACGGCACTGTCCGCGTGTGGGACCTCGTCCGGGGCCGGCAGGCCGGGCGGCCCGTCACCAGACGGGGCACGGGCACCGTCTACGGCATGGCGCTCAGCCCCGACGGGGACAGGCTGGCCACGTCCAGCGCGCCCGGCGCGTTCCTGTGGAGCCTGAACAGAGGCGACCACGGCCCGGTCGCCTCAGTGGCCGCCGCCCGCCAGGTTGAGGCCGACCACGCCGCACAGGATGAGGCCGATCGACACGAGCTTGAGGAGGGACGCGTCCTCGCCGAGGGCGACCATGCCGAGCACGGCCGTGCCGACCGCGCCGATGCCCGTCCACACCGCGTACGCCGTGCCGACCTCCAGGTTCTTCAGGGCCAGCGCGAGCAGGCCGAAGCTGGAGACGGCGAAGACGCCGAAGGCGACGCTCGGCAGAGGCGCCGAGAATCCGTCGCTCAGCTTGAGGGCGTAGGCCATGGCCACCTCGAACAGTCCGGCGGCGACGATCAACAACCAGGCCACGACGGCTCCTTTCGGGAGCGTCGTCTTGTCGGGCCGGGTACGGCGCGTCTCGTCCGGACGGGTCCCTGATCGGGCCCGCATCGAGGCCAACGGCCGGCCGTCCGGTCGCATTCCCGCACCGGCGGCCGGGACCGCCCGCGTAGACCGCCCGCGTAGACCGCCCGCGTAGGCCATCCGCATAGACCGGGAGAAAGCGGGCAGGACCCGCATTGTGCCTGGTAGCGGATGGCTCGCGCGCTGGCCGGTGATCCGGCAGCTCAAGGGCGAGGACCCCCGGGGCTCCGCCGCGCGCTCCGCCCGCACCGACGCGCTGCGGCCCCGCACCGAGCAGGCCGACACGGTCGCCCGCTCCGTCTGCCCCTACTGCGCGGTCGGCTGCGGCCAGCTCGTCTACGTCAAGGGCGGCCGCGTCACCCAGATCGAGGGCGACCCGGACTCGCCGATCTCCCGCGGCCGGCTGTGCCCCAAGGGGGCGGCCAGCAAGCAGCTCGTGACCCACCCGGGCCGCCAGACTCGGGTGCTCCACCGCAGGCCGTACGGCACCGAGTGGGAGCCGCTCGACCTGGACACCGCGATGGAGATGATCGCCGACCGGGTCGTGCGCACCCGGCGCGAGACCTGGCAGCAGACCTGCGAGGGCAAGGTCGTGCGCCGCACCCTGGGCATCGCCGGCCTGGGCGGGGCGACGCTCGACAACGAAGAGAACTACCTGATGAAGAAGCTCTACACCGCCCTCGGCGCCATCCAGATCGAGAACCAGGCCCGTATTTGACACTCCTCCACCGTCCCCGGTCTGGGGACCAGCTTCGGGCGTGGCGGCGCGACGACCTTCCAGCAGGACCTGGCGAGGGCGGACTGCATCGTCATCCAGGGCTCCAACATGGCCGAATGCCACCCGGTGGGCTTCCAGTGGGTCATGGAGGCCAAGGCGCGCGGGACGAAGGTCTTCCACGTCGACCCGCGCTTCACCCGCACCAGCGCCCTGGCCGACCGGCACCTGCCGATCCGCGCCGGCAGTGACATCGTGCTGCTCGGCGCGCTGGTCAACCACGTGCTGGAGAACGGGCTGGACTTCCGCGAGTACGTGCTGGCCTACACCAACGCCGCCACGATCGTGTCGGAGGACTTCCGCGACACCGAGGACCTCGACGGGCTGTTCTCCGGCTGGGACCCGGACACGGCCACGTACGACCCGCGCAGCTGGGCGTACGCCTCGACCGGCGAGCAGCCCCCGGCGGGGCACGCCGAGGGCGGCCGGCACCACGCCGAGGCGGCCGGACCCGAGACCTACGGCGCCGGCGGCGCCGCCGCGCACCCCCGCCCGCAGAGCGACCCGACGCTGACCCACCCGCGCTGCGTCTACCAGATCCTCAAGCGGCACTTCGCCCGCTACACCCCGGACCTGGTCGAACGGCTCTGCGGCATCCCGAGGGACGCCTTCGCCGAGCTGGCCGGGGCCGTCACGGCCAACTCCGGCCGGGAGCGCACCACCGCGTGGGTCTACTCGGTCGGCTGGACCCAGCACACCGTGGGCGCCCAGTACATCCGCACCGCCGCGATCCTGCAGCTCCTCCTCGGCAACATGGGCCGGCCCGGCGGCGGCATCATGGCGCTGCGCGGCCACGCCAGCATCCAGGGCTCCACCGACATCCCGACGCTGTTCAACATCCTGCCCGGCTACCTCGCCATGCCGCACGCCGACCGGCACGACGACCTCGGCCACTATCTGGAGCGCGAGGGCGGCGAGACCGGCTTCTGGGGCAACCGGCGCTCCTACCTGGTGAGCCTGCTCAAGGCGTGGTGGGGCGAGGCGGCCACCGAGGACAACGACTACTGCTTCGGCCACCTGCCGCGCCTGACCGGCGACCACGGCCACTACACCACGGTGATGGGCCAGATCGACGGCACCGTCAAGGGCTACTTCGTGATCGGGGAGAACCCGGCCGTCGGCTCCTCCGGCGGCCGCGCCCAGCGCCTCGGCCTGGCCAACCTCGACTGGCTCGTCGTCCGCGACCTGACGCTGGTGGAGACCGCCACGTTCTGGCGCGACGGCCCCGAGCTGGAGACCGGCGAGATGCGCACCGAGGACATCGGCACCGAGGTGTTCTTCCTGCCCGCCGCGAGCCACGTCGAGAAGGAGGGCACCTTCACCAACACCCAGCGCCTGCTCCAGTGGCGGGAGAAGGCGCTCGACCCGCCCGGCGACTGCCGCAGCGACCTGTGGTTCTACTACCACCTCGGCAGGCTGGTCCGCGAACGGCTGTCCGGCGACGAGATCGACCGGCCGGTGCGCGAGCTGACCTGGGACTACCCCGAACAGGGCGAGCACCGAGACCCCTCGGCCGAGGCCGTGCTGCGCGAGATCAACGGCGTCGGGCCCGACGGACGCGCCCTGTCGGCGTCCACCCAGCTCCGCCCCGACGGCTCCACGGCCTGCGGCTGCTGGATCTACTGCGGCGTCTACGCCGACGAGGTCAACCAGGCCGCGCGCCGCCGCCCGGGCGCCGAACAGAGCGTCGTGGCGCCGGAGTGGGGCTGGGCGTGGCCGGCCAACCGGCGCATCCTGTACAACCGCGCCTCCGCCGACCCCGAGGGCCGGCCGTGGAGCGAGCGCAAGGCGTACGTGTGGTGGGACCCGGAGCGCGGCCAGTGGACCGGCCACGACGTGCCGGACTTCGAGATCGGCAAGCCGCCGGGCTACCTGCCGCCCGAGGGCGCCCACGCCCAGGACGCGCTCGCCGGCACCGACCCGTTCATCATGCAGTCCGACGGCAAGGGCTGGCTGTACGTGCCGTCCGGGCTGGCCGACGGGCCGCTGCCGGCGCACTACGAGCCGCACGAGTCGCCGGTCGGCAACCCTCTGTACGGCCAGCGGGCCAACCCCGCGCGCCGCACGTACGACCGGCCCGAGAGCCCCTACAACCGGCCGGGGCCGCTCTTCCCGCACGTGCTGACCACGTACCGGCTGACCGAGCACCACACGGCGGGCGGGATGAGCCGGCCGCTGGCCTATCTCGCCGAGCTGCAGCCCGAGCTGTTCTGCGAGATGGACCCGCGGCTCGCGGCCCGGCTCGGGCTGGCCAACGGCGACTGGGCCACGATCGTCACCAGCCGCACCGTCCTGGAGGCCAGGGTGCTGGTCACCGGCCGCGTGCGGCCGCTGCGCGTCGAGGGCAGGGTGCTCCACCAGATCGGGCTGCCGTACCACTGGGGGTGGGGCGGAGGCGGCCTGGTCACCGGCGACGTCGTCAACGACCTGATGCCGCTGGTCCTCGACCCGAACGTCTACATCCAGGAGGGCAAGGCGATGACCTGCGACGTGCGGCCGGGTCGGCGGCCGAGGGGCCGGGCGATGCTCGACCTGCTGGAGACGTACCGCCATGGCTGAGCGGATGGGGTTCTTCACCGACACGAGCGTCTGCATCGGGTGCAAGGCGTGCGAGGTGGCCTGCAAGGAGTGGAACCAGCTTCCCGACGACGGGTTCGTCTTCGAGGCCACCTCCTACGACAACACCGGCATGCTCGGGGCGAGCACGTGGCGGCACGTCGCGTTCATCGAGCAGTCGCGGCCGGTGCAGGTGCCCTCTTCTGACGCGGCCGAGGAGGACTCCGTCGATCGGTGGCTGATGGCCTCGGACGTGTGCAAGCACTGCACCCACGCCGCCTGCCTGGACGTGTGCCCGACCGGGGCGCTGTTCCGCACCGAGTTCGACACGGTCGTCGTGCAGGCCGACATCTGCAACGGGTGCGGGTACTGCGTGCCCGCCTGCCCGTACGGCGTGATCGACCGGCGGGAGGGCGACGGGCGCGCCTGGAAGTGCACGATGTGCTACGACCGGCAGCTCGGCGGGCTCGAACCGGCCTGCGCCAAGGCGTGCCCCACCGACTCGATCCAGTTCGGCCCGCTCGACGAGCTGCGGGAACGCGCCGAGGAGCGGGTGGAGCGGTTGCGGGCCGACGGCCACGAGGAGGCGCGCCTGTACGGGGAGAGCCCGTCCGACGGGGTGGGCGGGGCGGGGGCGTTCTTCCTGCTGCTGGACGAGCCCGAGGTGTACGGACTGCCGCCGGACCCGGTGGTGACCACCCGCGACCTGCCGGCGATGTGGCGCTGGGCCGGGGCGGCGGCCCTGTCGGTGGCCGGCACGGTCGCGCTGGCCTTCGTGAAGGGTGGGCGAGGCTTCGTGAAAGGTGAGGCCGGGTGGGGCTTCCTGAGAGGTGGGGGCAGGTGAGGAAGGAGGGGGCGGTCGTCCCGGAGGCCGAGTTCCGCTCCTACTACGGCAGGCCGGTCATCAAGCCGCCCATCTGGCACGAACCGCACATGCCGACATATCTGTATCTGGGCGGGGTGTCTGGTGTGTCGTCCTCGGTGGCCGTCATGGCCCGGCTGACCGGCAACCCCCGCCTCGCCCGCACCGCCCGGCTGGCCGCCGCCGCGGGCAGAAGAAGCCGCCGTCGATCAGCCGCTTCAGCTTCAGCAGGCCCGGCAGGAACAGCTTGTCCTGGACCACGCC
>NZ_JBFAIA010000204.1:0-14229 GCF_040654455.1 Nonomuraea sp. NPDC050691 | reverse complement strand
CGGGCTTCCCGGCCCTACGTCAGGAGGCGGCGCGCCGGGACGATCTCGGCCGACATGTTGCGCTCCATCATGCGCAGCGCGGCCCGCCCGAGATCACCGTGGACCGGCGCCACGCAGTCCGGCGGCACCACCACCCCGAACTCCCGCACGTACGCGTCCAGCGCGCTGTACAGCACGCACTGCTCGGTCACCTGCCCCGTCATGATCACGGTCTCGATGCCGCGCTGCCGCAGCAGGTGGTCCAGGGCGGTGCCGTAGAACGCGCTGTGGCGGGCCTTGGTGAGGAACGCGGCGGTGCGCGGCGGCACCACCGGCCGCACCAGGTCGGGCCGGCGTCCCTTCAGCGCCCGCGCCACCAGGTCCTCGCGGGTGGCGGTGAAGTCGCCGTAGTTGTCGTTGACGTAGATCAGCTCCACGTCGTCGCGCCGATGCGCCCGGCCGGCCAGCTCGGCCAGCTTGGGCACGATCGGCTCCACACCCTGCACGAGCCGGTCGGCGTCCTCGTGGTCGTACGGGTTGAGCATGTCGAGCACGACCATCGCGATTCCCGGCATCCTTGGTCCACCACCCCCCGACGGCCGGCTCAGGCGCCCAGCCGTTCCAGTCTGCCGTGGTCCGCCAGCTCGGAGGCGAACCACTCGATGGTCCGGCGCAGGCCCTCCTCGGCGGGCACCACGGCCCGCCACCCGAGCCGCTCGGCGGCCAGCGTCGTGTCGGGCCGGCGCACCATCGGGTCGTCGGCCGGCCGTTCGATGAACTCGATCGGTGACGACGACCCGGCCAGCTTCCTGATCAGCGTGGCCAGCTCCAGCATGGTGAGCTCGTCCGGGTTGCCGATGTTGACCGGGCCGGCGAAGTCGCTCGCCGCCATGGCCAGGATCCCGGTGACGGTGTCGTCCACGTGGCAGATGGACCGGGTCTGCGTGCCGTCGCCGGTGATCGTGATCGGCTCGCCCAGCAGCGCCTGCCGGATGAAGGTCGGGATCGCCCGGCCGTCGAAGGGCCGCATGCGCGGGCCGTAGGTGTTGAAGATCCGCACGATGCCGGTGTCGGTGTCGCGCGACTGCCGGTAGGCGGTGGTCAGCGACTCGGCGAAGCGCTTGGCCTCGTCGTACACGCTGCGCGGCCCGACCGGGTTGACGTTGCCCCAGTACGTCTCCTTCTGCGGGTGCTCCAGCGGGTCGCCGTACACCTCGCTGGTGGAGGCGAGGACGAACCGGGCGCCCTTCTCCCGGGCGAGCCCCAGCGCGTGCAGGGTGCCGACGCTGCCCACCCGCAGCGTCTCGATGGGGTAGCGCAGGTAGTCGGCGGGGGAGGCGGCCGAGGCGAAGTGCAGGACAAGGTCCAGCCGGTCGGGCACGTGGACGTACCCGGTCAGGTCACACTCGATGATGCGGAACTCCGGCCGGTCGATCAGGTGCTCGACGTTGCGCGGGCCGCCGGTGAGGAAGCTGTCCATGCAGATGACCTCGGCCCCTTGGTCGAGCAGGCGTTCACACAGGTGCGAGCCGAGAAAACCGGCTCCGCCGGTAACCAGCGCCCTCATGAGGTGACCTCCATCACGGCGTCGAGGACTTCGGAGACATCGATCTTCAGCAGGCCGGGGTCCACCCGGTCGCCGTGCGGGTCGCCGGTCCGCCCCGCCCACAACGCGACGTGCCGCCAGCCGGGCGGCGGCCCCCACCGCGCGGGCGCCACCGGCCCGAACAGCACCACCGACGGCACGCAGAAGGCGGTCGCCAGGTGGCCGACGCCCGTGTCGCCGCAGACCACCAGCCGCGCCCGGCCCACCACGTCGATCAGCCCCGCCAGGTCCGTACGGCCGGCGAGCACCCGCCCGGCGGGCAGCCCGGCCAGCTCCGCGACCCGCGCGGCGATCGGCGCCTCCCCGGCGTCGCCGGTGACGACGACCTCGCCCACGGACCGCTCCAGGGCCGAGGCCACGTGCGCGAACCGCTCGGGCGGCCAGCGGCGGGCCGGGAAGGCGGCCCCCGGGTGGACGACCACGGGCCCGGTCCGGTCGGACACGCCCAGCGTCAGGTCCGACGGGTCGGCCTTGACCCCGTACCACTCCAGCATGTCGCACCAGCGCCGCACCTCGTGCACGTCGTCGCGCCAGGGCGGGCCGACCGTGTGGCTGAGCAGCCGCCCCGGCCGGGTGCGGCGCAGCGCCTCGACGCTCTGCGGGCCCTTGCCGTGCAGGTTGACGGCGATGTCGGGTCCCCCGCCGGGCCGCTCGAACGGCACGGGCCCGGGACCGCGCACGTCGATCAGCTCGTCCACCGCCCCGGTCAGCGACAGGAGCGGCTCCAGCGGCGCCGGCGCGGCGACCGTGATCCGGTGGACCGGGAACTCCTGCCGCAGCGCCCGCAGAGCGGGCACGGCCGTGAGCATGTCGCCCAGGCCGAGCCCGCGCAGCGCGAGAAGCTCTAGGGCCATGACGTCTCCGTCGAGGGGCAGACGACCAGTTCCCTGACCTCGCACCCGGCCGGCTGGCCGAGCGCGAACACGACCGTGCGGGCCACGTCGGCCGGGTCGTTGAGCCCGGCGTCGGGGCCGGGCTTGTACTGCTCGGGCCGGCCGTCGAAGAACGCCGTCCGCATGCCGCCGGGCACCAGCAATGTGACCCCGACCTGCCCGGCCAGCTCGACGGCCAGCGCCCGGGTGAAGCCGACCACGCCGAACTTCGACGCGCAGTAGGCGCTCGCGTCGCTCAGCGCCCGCAGCCCGAGCGTGGACGCGCAGGTGACGACCTTGCCCCGGGTGTCCTTCAGGTACGGCAGCGCCGCCCGCACGACGGAGGCGGTGCCGACCAGGTTGACCATGATCACCCGGTCCCAGGCGTCGGCGGGCACGTCCTCCAGGCGCCCGCAGGCGTCCACGCCGGCGGCGGTCACCACGGCGTCGAGCCCGCCGGCCCGCTCGGCCAGCTCACGCACGGCCCGCTCGGCCTCGGCCCGGTCGGACAGGTCGGCGACCACGTGCTCGACGTCCTGCCCGGGCTCTCGCACGTCGACGACCAGCGGCCGCCAGCCCTCCTTGGCCACGGCCTCGGCGGTCGCCCGGCCGAGGCCGGAGGCGCCACCGGTGATGAGCACCCTCATGTGATCTCCTTGTCATCGCGGTCGCCGCTCCCGCACCTCGGCGGGAGCGTCAGCGGATCTCCCTGATGAGATTGGTCGTGGAGCGGCCCGGCAGGCTGCTGAGGACGACGACCTCGCCGCCCAGCCGGTCGAGGACCTCGGCCTCGGGCAGCACGTCGCCCTCGTAGTCGCCGCCCTTCACCCACACGTCGGGCCTGAGCCGCTCGATGGCCGCGGCCGGGGTGTCCTCGTCGAACACCAGGACCGCGTCCACGCAGGCGAGCGCCCGCAGCACCTCGACCCGGTCGCGCACGTCCACGATGGGCCGGGTCGGGCCCTTGAGCCGGCGGACGGAGTCGTCGGAGTTGACGCACACCACCAGCGCGTCGCCGAGGGCCCGCGCCCGCCGCAGCAGGCTGACGTGCCCGGCGTGCAGCAGGTCGAAACAGCCGCCGGTGGCGATGAGCCGCCCGCCGTAGGCGCGGGTCAGCTCGGCCACCTCCAGCGCGGTGCGCGGCCGGTCGCCGAGCTCCTGCTCCTGCATGCGGATGGAGGCGGCGCCGCCCCGCTCGACGAAGCGCGAGGCCTCGCCGACGCCGATCGTCACCGCCTCCTCCACGCCGGAGCCGTCGCGCAGCGCGAGCGCGGCGGCGGCGGCCAGCCGGTCGCCCGCGCCGCACACGTCCTGCCCCGGGGCGTCCACCGGCGCGGGCACCTGGGTGAGCCCGCCGCCCTGGCGGGCCAGCGCAGCGCCGCGCCCGCCCAGCGTGACGGCCACGGCCCGCGCCCGCAGCGCCCGCATGAGATGACGGGCGGCCTGGTCGGGCCCCTCGTACGGGACCTCGCACATGAGCCGGGCCTCGACCTCGCTGGGCGTCACCAGCGCGCAGCCCGGCACCGGCTGCTCGCCCTTGGGATGCGGGTCCCACACGACCGGCGCGTCCGCCCCGCGCAGCAGGTCGCGCGCCACCCGGGTGACGCCGCGGCCGTAGTCGGACACGAGCACCGCCCCGGCCTGGCGCAGCGCCGCGGCCACCTCGTCGTGAGCGGCGTGGCGGGCCCTGCCGTCGCCGGAGTCCACCCGGACCAGCGTCTGCCCCCGGGCCCGGATCCGGGTCTTGCGCACGGTGCCGCCGCGCAGCGGCAGCCGCACCAGCTCCACCTCGCCCGCCAGCAGCCCGCACAGGCGGCGGCCGTCCTGGTCGTCGCCGATCGCGGTGACGAGCACCACGTCCGCGCCGTCGCGGGCGGCCAGCAGCGCGGCCAGGCCCGCACCTCCCGGCCGGGCGTGCTCGGCCTCGGCGTCCACCACGGGGACGGGCGCGTCCGGGCACAACCGGTCCGCGCCGCCCTCCACGTCCACGTCCAGCAGAGTGTCGCCGATGACGACGAGCGGACCGCTCACAGTGCCTCCTCGACCGCGTCGCAAAGCAGATGGATCAGGGCGAGATGCACCTCCTGAACGGTCGAGGTCTCCTCCGCGGGCACCGTGACGGCCTCGTCGCACACGCCGGCCAACGGGTTGGGCGCGGGCCCGGTCAGCGCCCAGGCGAGCATCCCGCACTCGCGGGCCGCCTTCGCCGCGGCCAGCACGTTCGGGCTGCCGCCGCTGGTGGACAGGCACACGAGCACGTCGCCCTCGCGGCCGTGGGCGCGCACCTGGCGCGCGTACGCCTCCTCGGCGCCGTAGTCGTTCGTGATCGCCGTCAGCGACGAGGTGTCGGCGTGCAGCGGGATCGCCGCGTACGGCGGGCGGTCGGCGCGGAAGCGGCCCACCAGCTCGGCCGTCAGGTGCTGCGCCTCGGCGGCCGATCCGCCGTTGCCGCAGGCCAGCAGCCTGCCGCCGGAGCCCAGGACCGCGGCGAGCGTGCCGCCCCACGCGCGGACGACGGCCGTGTGACCGTCGACGCGTGCCAGGGTGGCGCACAGCTTCTCCAGATGCGCGTCCATCTCTCAACCTCCCAGCGCCGCGAGACGGCACATCCGGCCGTCGATGACCTGCGTGTACACGGCCTCCGTCCGCTCGGCGACGCGCGGCCAGCCGTAGCGCTGGCGGGCCCGGCGCGCCCCGGCCGCGCCCATCGCCCGGCGGCGGCCCGGGTCGGTCAGCACGTCCTTGAGCGCCCTGGCCAGGGCGCGCGGGCGGCGGGGCGGCACGAGCAGGCCGCATCCGGCGACCGTGTCGAGGTGGCCGCCGACGGCCGAGGCGATCACGGGCAGCCCGCAGGCCATGGCCTCGACGGGCACCATCCCGAACGGCTCGTACCACGGCACGGTGACCAGCACGTCGGCCGCGCGCATCAGTGCCGGCACCTCGTCGCGGGGGACGCTCCCGACGACCCGCACGCGCCCGGCCAGGCCGAACCGGGCGGCCAGCTCGCGCAGCCGCACCGCCTCCTCGTCGTCCACGCGCCCGCCGGCGATCACCAGCTCGGCCCGGGGGAGTAGCCGCATGGCCTGCACGAGGGTGTCCACGCCCTTGCGCGGGACCAGCCGCCCGATGCTGAGCACCCGCGCCGTGCCCGCCCCCTGCACGCCCGGCCCGCCCGCCACCGGCGCGCCCGATCCGTCCGGTCCCGGTGCGGCGGTGTCGCCCGGCCACGGCCCCCTCGGGCCGTCGGGGCGGAACCTGCCGAGGTCCACGCCGCACGGCACGACCGCGATCCGCCGCTCGGGCACGCCCATCGCGCGCAGCTCGTTCACCTCGTCGCGGCAGGTCGCGAGCACGGCGTCGGCGCTGCGGCCGATCTGCCGCTCGGTGTCCACCCGGTGCGGCGGGCTGGTGTCGGCGGCGCCCTGCCAGCGCCGCTTGACGGCGCCGAGCGCGTGGAAGGTCTGCACCACCGGCACGTTCCCGGCGGCCCGCAGCGCGGCCTGCCCGCTCATCCAGAAGTGCGCGTGCACGACGTCCGGCGGATCCGCCTCCCAGCGCGCCGCCAGGCGCGCCGTGAACTCCGGCATGTACGGCGGAAGCTCGTCCTTCGGGACCGGCGCGGCCGGGCCCGCGTCGACGTACTCGACCCGCACGCCGGGCGCCACCTCCACCCGTTCCGGCTGGGACGGCCCCGAGCGCCGGGTGTGGACCACGACCTCGTGGCCGCGCCCGCCGAGGGCCGCGGCCAGGGCGGCGACGTAGACGTTCTGCCCGCCGGCGTCCACCCCGCCGATGGTCGCGAGCGGATCCGCGTGTTCCGAGACCAGGGCGATTCTCACTGGTTCAGCTCCCTCACTGCCTTGACCACCTGCTCGCTGGTCACCTGAGCCAGACAGGGATGGCCGGGCACCGGGCACACACGCGCCCGGGAGTCCCGGCATGGTGCGTCCTGGTCGCCCAGCAGGACCGTGGGCACCCGGTACGGTGCCCACCGCCCGGCCGGGACGACCGGCGCGAAGAGGCTGACGACCGGCGTGCCGACGGCGGCCGCCAGGTGGGCGGGGCCGGTGTTGCCGGCCACGAGCACGGCGGCGCCCTCGATGACGGCCGCGAGCTCCGCCAGCGTGGTCGCGCCGCCCAGGTCCAGGGCCGCGCCGGGGGCGCCGGCGGCGACGTGCGCCGTCAGCTCGCGCTCCACGCCGGTGACGACCACCCGGTGGCCGTCCTCGGCCAGCTCGCGCACGGCTTCGCGGTTGCGCTCGGCCGGCCAGGTACGCGCGGGTGCCGACGTGCCGGGATGGACGACGACGTACGGGCCGGGCCCCAGGCCGAGGCGGGAGACGTCGGGCAGCGGCCGGCGCACGGCGAGCCGGCCGTCGTCGCCCGGCGGCAGGTCGAAGCCGGCGGCGCGGGCCACGGCCAGCATCCGCTCCGGCTCGGGCACGTCGAGCCCCTCGTCCACGACGTGCCGCACGTCGAGCAGCGAGCCGGGGTAGTCGTTGCTGATGGCGGAGACGCGTCCCACCCCGGCGAGCCGCAGGATCAGCGCCAGCGGCAGCGCCGACTGGTGGAACGAGGTGAGGATCACCGCCTCGTCGATCCCCCTGACCCGGCCGATCAGGTCGTCCACGTCACGCGGCGACACGGGCGGCGGACGGTGGTCGATCCACGGCGCCCGCCACACGACCACCCGGTCCACGCCGGGCAGCAGCTCGGCCGCGGCCCGGCCGCGCGGGCCCGCGAGCAGCGTCACCTCGCGCGCGTGCGCGCTCACGGCCCGTACGGCCGGACCGGCCAGCAGCACGTCCCCCGCGTCGTCCAGCCGCGCCACGAGCACCCGTCCGCTCATCGCCGCACCTTCCATTCCCCCCGAAGCCGGTGCGCCACGGCGACCGGCGGGATCAGCACACTGGTGACGGCCATCCGCAGCACCTCGCCCGGCGTCCGCGGGCCCGGCGCGATCCGTGCCCAGGCGAACTCGGCGGTCATCGCCGCCCACCCCGCGCCCGCCACGACGGCCGGCCAGGCACGGCGGGCGTTCAGCAGGGCGGTCAGGCCGAGGCCCGCGGCGGCGAGGCCGAGCGCCGTGGTCAACGCGTGGCGGCGCAGCCGCCCGGGCGCCCCGCCGATCGCCTCGCGCCACCCCGACCCGTGGACGCGCCGCATCAGCGCGTCGTCGGCGTTGCCCCGCTGGAAGCGCACGCTCGCCCAGAACCCGTCCTCGCGCACGGGATGGACCGTCACCCGCTCGCCCCGCACCAGTGTGTGCCCCCGGCCGGCCAGCCGCAGCGCGAGGTCCGCGTCCTCCCGGTAGGCCCGCGGGAAACGCTCGTCGAACCCGCCGACCCGCTCCAGCGCGGCCCGCCGGTAGGCGATGTCGGCGGTGATCCACAGCGCTCCGGCCAGCCCGGCCGTGTTCCGCTCGGCGTCGGTCGGCCGCCGGTCGCCGGGCAGGGGCACCTCGACGCGGCCCTGGCTGCCCGCCACCTCCGGCGGCAGCCCGGCCAGGTCCTTCCGCAGCGCCTCGTACCAGCCCGGCCCGGGCACCACGTCGTCGTCGAGGAAGGCCACCCACGGCGTCGAGGCCGCCCGCCAGCCCGCGTTGCGCGCCGCGGCGGGGCCCCGCCCCCCGGACGTCACGACCCGCACGCTCGCGGGCACCTGCCCGGGCGGCACCAGGGGCGGCCCGTCGCGCCCGGCCGGCCGGTCGTCCACGACGATGACGGGCACGTCCGGGCCGAGGGCCGCGAGCGTCGCCCGCAGGCTCGGCCGTCCCACGGTGGGCACCACCACCGTGATCACGGAGCGAACACCTCCCGCCGCCGCACCAGGTACGGCCCGAGGGCGAGCACCTCCACCGGGGAGGAGCCGAAGCACTCCAGCGCGTCGCGCGGGTCGTCCACCATGGGCCGCCCGGCCGTGTTGAGGCTCGTGTTGACCACCACCGGCAGCCCGGTGCGGGCCTCGAACGACGACAGCATCCGCGCGAGCAGCGGCTCCGACCGCGGCGAGACCGTCTGGATGCGCGCCGTCCCGTCCACGTGGATCACGGCCGGGATCCGCTCCCGCCACGCGGGCTCGACGTCGTGGACGAACAGCATGTACGGCGAGGGCACCGGCCCCCGGCCGAAGACGTCGCGGGCCCGCGACTCCAGCACCATCGGCGCGATCGGCCGGAACTGCTCGCGTCCCTTGACGTCGTTCAGCCGCTCGGTGTTGCGGGCGTGCCCCGGGTGCGCGAGCAGCGACCGGCGGCCGAGCGCCCGCGGCCCGTACTCCGAGCGGCCCTGGAACCAGGCGACGATCCGGTCGGCGGCCAGCTCGGCCGCCACGGCGTCGGCCAGGTCGGCCGGCCGCGTGTACGGCACCCGCGCCACGTCCAGCCAGGCGCCCAGCTCCTCGTCGGTGAAGCCGCGCCCCAGGTCGGCGCCGATCATGGGCGCGGCCCGCTCGCCGTACGCCTGGGCCAGGTGCAGGGCGCCGCCCAGCGCGGTGCCCGAGTCGCCCGCGGCGGGCTGCACCCACACCTCCTCGAACGGCCCCTCGTCCAGCAGGCGGGTGTTGGCGACGCAGTTGAGCGCCACCCCGCCCGCCAGTGCGAGCCGCCGCTCCCCGGTGCGCTCGTGCAGCCACCGGACCAGCTCCAGCAGCACCTCCTCCAGCCGCGCCTGGACGCTGGCCGCCAGGTCGGCGTGGTCGTCCGTCCAGGGGGAGCCCTTGGACAGGGCCTTGGCGAAGGAGTTCCAGTCGATCGGCTCGACCCGGAAGCCGCCGTCGCCCGTGGTGTGGATCAGCTCGCGCAGCGCCTCCAGGTGCCGGGGCCGGCCGTAGGAGGCCAGTGCCATGACCTTGTACTCGTCGCTGGAGCGCAGGAAGCCCAGGTGCTGGGTCACGTCCTCGTACATGAGGCCGAGCGAGTGCGGCAGCTCCTGCGCGGCGAGCACCTCCAGCTCGCCGTCGTGGTAGCGGCCGGCCAGGTGGGAGACGTTCTCGCCCCGGCCGTCGCACACGAGCACCGCGCAGTCGCGGAACGGGGAGGCCAGCCCGGCGGAGGCGGCGTGCGCGACGTGGTGGGGGACGAAGCGCACCTGCGCCGGGTCGAGCCCGGGCAGGGCCGTGGCCAGGAAGTTGGGCGCGCGCACCGCGTACGTCGTGCGCAGGTCCTCCCAGTCGCCGTCGGGACGACGGACGACGAGGGACGGATCGTAGGAGTAGGCGACCGCGTCGATGTCCTCGGGGGAGAGGCCCGCCTCCTTCAGGCACCAGGCCGCCGCCTGCTCCGGGAGCTCCCAGGCCGAGAACGCGAGGGGCCGCTTGCCGTGCTTGCGGCGGCTGAACCGTTCCTCCTCCGCGGCGGCGACGATGCGCCCGTCGGCGACGATCGCCGCGGCGGGGTCGTGAAAGATCGCGTTGATGCCGAGAAATCTCATCGTGCTCCTCCCACCGGATGGAGAATCGCTACCGAGAGAAGCGGCTCTCAAACCTGGCACATCGCGTGGAAGTGCACAAACACCCCTTCAGTGCTGCTGTTGGTCACTCTCCGTAGTTGTTAGCGGGGCGTTTCGCCGGGTAGCAGACCGACCGGCGCGACGGAGGTGAGAGGTGTTCACACAGCGAGGTCCCGGTGCGGTGCTCTTCGACCGTGACGGGACTCTGATCAAGGACGTTCCGTACAACGGTGACCCTCGCAAGGTGGAGCCGATGCCGGGCGCGGCCGAGGCGCTGTCGCGGCTGCGCCGGGCGGAGATCCCGGTGGCCGTGGTGACCAACCAGTCGGGGGTCGCCAGGGGGCTCATCACTCCCGACGAGATGGGCCAGGTCAACGCCCGGGTGGAGGAGCTGCTCGGCCCGTTCGACGCCTGGGCGATCTGCGTCCACGACGACGGCGACTGCTGCACCTGCCGCAAGCCCGCGCCCGGCCTGCTCATCAGGGCCGCCGCCGTCCTCGACGTCAGCCCGCGCGACTGCGTGGTGGTCGGCGACATCGGCCGCGACATGGAGGCCGCCCGCGCGGCGGGCGCGCGCGGCATCCTGGTGCCCACGCCGCACACCCTCCAGCAGGAGGTCCTGGAGGCCCCCGAGGTCGCCGCCGACCTCACCGAGGTGACCGACCGCCTGCTCGACGGCGTGGAGGGAGGACCGGTCCCCGCCGGCAGCCACTCGCGCCGCGCCCGGGTGCTCGGCTGGAGCCGCTGGTGAGGATCCTGCTCTGGCACGTGCACGGCGCCTGGACCAACGCCTTCGTCCGCGGCGGTCACGAGTACGTGCTGCCGCTCGTCCCCGGCCGGGGACCCGACGGCCGCGGGCGCGCCGACACCTACGACTGGCCCGCGAACGCCCGCGAGGTCGCCTGGGACCGCCTGCGCCACGAGCCGCTCGACGTGGTCGTCCACCAGCGGCCCCGCGACCTGGACCTGGCCCGCGAGTGGCTCGGCCGCGACCTGCCCGGCGTCTACGTGGAGCACAACACGCCCGCGGGCGACGTGCCGCGCACCCGCCACCCCCTCGCCGGCCGCGCCGGCGTCACGCTCGTCCACGTCACCCACTTCAACGAGCTGTACTGGGACAACGGCCGGGCCCCCACCCGGGTGATCGAGCACGGCGTCCCCGACCCCGGCCACCTCTACACCGGCGAGCTGCCCCGGGCCGGCGTCGTCGTCAACGAGCCGGTGCGCCGCACCCGGGTCGCCGGCACCGACCTGCTGCCCCGCTTCGCCGCGGCCGTGCCGCTCGACGTGTTCGGCATGAAGGTCACCGGCCTGCCGTACGGGACGTACGAGGACCTCCCGCAGCACCTCATGCACGCCGAACTGGCCCGCCGGCGCGTCTACCTGCACCCGTACCGGTGGACCTCGCTCGGGCTCGCCCTCATCGAGGCGATGACGCTCGGCATGCCCGTGGTCGCCCTGGCCGCCACCGAGGCGATCGAGGCCGTCCCGCCGGAGGCCGGAGTCATCTCCACCAGGACGGACGTGCTGGTGGGGGCGCTGCGGGAATTCGCCGCCGACCCGGAGCGGGGCGCGCAGGCCGGGAAGGCCGCCCGCGCCGCCGCTCTGGCCCGCTACGGGCTCGACCGGTTCCTGGCCGACTGGGACCGGCTGCTGGAAGAAGTGGTGTGACCCGCCGGGAAAGGGGTAGGCGCCGTCGGCATGATGATGCACGACTGGTCGCGCGGGGCCGCCTGCCAGGCCATGGACCCGGAGCTGTTCTTCCCGATCTCGACGGAAGGCCCGGGCCGTGAGCAGGTGGAGCAGGCCAAGGCCGTATGCCGGGGATGCCCGGTCCGCCAGCCCTGCCTCGACTACGCGATCGACACCCGCCAGCTCAACGGCGTCTGGGGCGGCACCGACCCCGACCAGCGCCGCTCCCTCATCCCGACGGTAGCGCGACGGCGAGAAACCGTTCCCGCTCCTCCTCTGCCAGGTGATCGCTGAACAGGACGCCGTCCAGGTGGTCCACCTCGTGCTGCAGCACCCTCGCCAGCACGCCCAGCGCCCGGACCGACACGGGCTTGCCGAACATGTCACGGCCGCGCGCGACCACCATGTAGGAGCGCTCCAGCGGCCACCACACCCCCGGCGCCGACAGGCACGCCTCGTCCGCCGTCACGCGGCGCTCCGACAGCTCCAGGCGCGGGTTGACCAGGTGGCCTGACCGGCCCTCGTACGCGTAGGCGACCACCCGCAGCGGAACCCCGAGCTGGGGCGCCGCCAGCCCCGCGCGCCCCGGCCCGGCGCGCATCGTCCCCGTCAGGGACTTCACGACGGCGCGCAGCTCGCGGTCGAAGTCGCGCACCGGCTCGGCCACCGAGCGCAGCACCGGGTCGTCGAACAGGCGGATGGGCCGGACCGTCACCGAACCTCCCCGAAAGGTCACTTGGTCATCGGGAAGGCTTCCCGCGCCCGCTCGCGATCAATCCCGGGGGTACGGCGGATGTGGCATCGCGGTGACACCCTTCGATCCGTGCGCTTGTAGCACAGCGGTAACAGAAGGGACCCAGCGGCGAAACGGCCCCAAAGCACCATTGAGCGCGTGATCTCACTTCTGGCTCACGTGCCTGTGATGTCCGGCCGGGTGCTCGGGGCCCGGCCGGGCACGCCGGCGCCCCCGACCCGTCAGGAGGTGCTCGCGTGAGCGCGCCCGCCGAGGACCCGGCACGCCCCCACGAGACGGCCCCCAACGCCCTGTCCGGCTTCACGGTCGGCGTCACCGCCACCCGGCGGCGCGAGGAGTTCGGCGCGCTGCTCGAACGGCGGGGCGCCCGCGTGGTCAGCGCCCCGGCGATCCGCCTGGTGCCCCTCGCCGAGGACTCCGACCTGCTGGCGGCCACCCGCCTCAGCCTGGACAAGCCCCTGGACGACGTGGTGGTCACCACCGGCGTGGGCTTCCGCGGCTGGGTGGCCGCGGCCGAGGGATGGGGCCTGTCGGGTGAGCTCATCGCCCAGCTCGCCCGCGCCCGCCTGCTCACCCGCGGCCCCAAGGCCAGGGGAGCGGTCCGCGCCGCCGGCCTGGACGACCACTGGACGCCCTCCAGCGACTCCTGCGAGGAGGTCAAGGAGCACCTGCTCGCCCAGGACCTGCGGGGCAGGCGCATCGCGGTGCAGCTCCACGGCGAGCCGCTCGCCGGCTTCGTCGCCGCCCTGCGCGGCGCGGGCGCCGAGGTCATCGAGATCCCCGTCTACCGCTGGCTGCCCTACCGCGACCCCTCGCCGCTGCGCCGCCTCATCACCCAGACGATCTCCGGCGCCGTGGACGCCGTGGCCTTCACCAGCGCGCCCGCCGTCCACGCCATGTTCGCCGCCGCCCGCGCCGAAGGCCTGGAGGAGCAGCTGCTCCAGGCGTTCGGCGGCCGGGTCGTCGCCGCCTGCGTCGGGCCCGTCACGGCCGAGCCGCTCGTCTCCCGCGGCGTCCCCACCCTCCAGCCGGAACGCTCCCGGCTCGGCGCGCTCGCCCGCGCCCTGGCCCGCCACCTGCCCGAGCACGGCGTCACCCGCGTCGTCGCGGGCGGGCACCACCTGGAGATCCGCGGCCACGCCGTCGTCGTGGACGGCGAACTGCGCCCGCTGCCGCCCGCGCCGATGGCGGTGCTCAAGCGGCTGGCCGACAAGCCCGGCCACGTGGTCTCCCGCACGGAACTGCGCACGGTGCTGCCCGGCAGCGTCGCCCGCGACTCGGCCGAGCACGCGGTGGAGATGGCGATCACCCGGCTGCGGCGCGCCCTCGGGCCCGGCGGCATCGTGGAGACGGTCGTCAAACGCGGCTACCGCCTGGCCTGCTCCCACGAGGTGCACCAGTGAGCGCGCGACTCGGGAGGGACGTCCCGGCACCCGGCGCCGCGTGGAGCCGGTCCGGCGCTCCCACGCTGGTCCTGGCCGCGCACGGGACGCGCAGCGCCGCGGGGGAGCGGACCCTCGCCGAGCTGGCCGCCGTCATACGCCGGCAGCGGCCCGGGCGCCGCGTCGAACTCGCCTACCTGGAGATCAGCCGCCCGCTGCTGCGCGACGTCCTGCCGGCCGTGCCGGGGCCCGTGGTCGTGGTCCCGCTGCTCCTCGCCGGCGGCTACCACGTCCATGTGGACCTGCCCGCCGTCCTGGCCGAGCACCGGCCCGGCGCGCTCATGGCGGCCCCGCTGGGCCCCCACGGGCTGCTCACCTCCGCACTGACCCGGCGGCTCACCCGCGCGGGGCTGCGCCGTACGGACGCGGTGATCCTCGGCGCCGCGGGCTCGTCCGACCCGTCGGCGCTGGCCGACGTCCGGGCCGCCGCCCACCG
>NZ_JBFAIA010000203.1:0-14232 GCF_040654455.1 Nonomuraea sp. NPDC050691 | reverse complement strand
CGCCGCACGCCCGGCGGCCCGGCCGTGCGCGGTTTCCGCGAGCTGGGCACGCACCGGCTGCTGCTCGGCCTGGTGGATCAGGCCACGCTGAGCGCCTTCGCGCACGACCTGCTCGCCCCGCTCCGCGCGCACGACGCGCAGCGCCGCAGCGACCTGGAGCCGACGCTGCGGGCGTTCCTCGACCATGACGGGCAGTGGGCGGCCACGGCGGCCGCCCTCCACGTCCACGCCAACACCCTGCGCAACCGGTTGGCCCGCGTCACCGAGCTGACCGGCCGGGACGTCGGACGCGTCGAGGACCTCGTGGACCTGTTCCTCGCCCTGACCATCGACGCCATGGAATGAGCCGCTTCTCAGCGGGCGGTTCGAGAGCTGCGGCCCCTTTCGTCGTTGAGGCTGGGTGAGGCGTGCTGCTCAGGCGGCTCGCCACCGAGCCATGGAGGCGCCCGACGTGGCTGAGCGAACGCGACTGCCACCGGCCACGGCCATGGACCAGGACGCCCGCCTGCTGCGTGCGCCAGAGGGCTCCTCGCTGTTCTCCGGAGAGTGAGCCGTCAATGAGGTCGTCCTCAGTTGGAGTGACGTAGCCGGTGGCGTGGACCTCGTCCGCTCCTGGACGCTTGACCAGGCCTTCCACGGAGAAGACATGTCCGGCGGGAGTGGGGAGGAACTCTTTGGTCCATCGGCCGCCGGACAGATGCCAGAGCTCTCGGCGATCACCCACAGCCCGTCCGGCGCCGCCGCTCTGAAGGTGCGGTGCATCGGCCCCCAGGTGCACGCCCACGACGAGCCGTTCCAGTGGATCGCCACCGGCCTGGCCCTGATGGCGTCATCCTCGTAGTTCTCGTTGTCCATGTCCCACCCGACGTTGCCCACCGCCCAGGTGTCGTCGCGGCCGTACGGGACGAGGTCGCTCAGCCACGACTGCGGCCTGCTGCCGAGCGCGCGCGTGCCCAGAGCAGGCAGCTTCGGCTTCCGCCACCCGGTGCCCTCCCAGCGCAGGACCGTTCGGTCGCCGGAAAGCGCCCACATGTCGTCGCCCTGGCCGAACGATGGTTTGCCCGGCTGCCGTACCCAGGCTCGGCCGTTCCAGCGCAGCACGAGGCCGTCCACCGTCGCCCACCCGCTCCGCGCTCCGACCGTGGACCAGTCAAGCTCCAGGGTGTCTTCGTCGGCGACGACGACGTCGTCCCACCGCCCGTGCTGCAAGGTACTGATGAACATCCGCCTCACCACGTCGTCCTCTCCCGGAGGAGCCGTCGTGCCGAAGGCCCAGACCCGCTGCGCCGAATCGGCGGCCAACGCGAGGATGTCGTCCACGAAGCCGGGGCCGATCGGATGCCGCTTGAAGGTGCTCCACTTTCCCTTGTGTCATCGGCGGATGTCGATCTCCTGCTCGAGGGAGTGGGGTGCCAGCCGGACCGTCCGAGCCCACACGGCACCGTCGCCGGCGACGTCGAAGTACCCGATCTGGTTGACCTTCTGGTCCACGTCGAGCAACCTCCAGCCCGATCGCCGCACCGGCACGGGCCGCATCTGGTCGGATTTCAACCCGGGCTGCGCACATGCCTTCGGTCTCGCCGGTATGGCCGGGAACGTTCTGAGCTCGGGACCGGTCTTCAGCTTCTCGAGCTTCCCGTACGTCGCCGGCGGGTTCGAGGCGGGGCCGGCGGTCGGTGACCCCGTGGGCTCCAGCTCCTGCCGCACAGGGGACCGCTCGGCGGTGGAGCAGCCGCAGACCAAGAGCACCATCGCCGCCGGCAACCGCTTCACCGTATTCATGCCCCCCGCAGGCTAGGACGATCTACACAAGCCATGCGACCATGGGCGTCGATCCGGGCTCAGACGGCGACGCCCGCCGTGGCCTGCCGCCATTGGCCGGCGTTGGCCAGTGTCGCCATGGGCTGCAGCATCATGTGGTCGAACGCCTCCAGCGGCCGACCGCCGGCCACGCGCCGCGGCAGGTCAGGGTTCGCCAGCGCGCCCCGGGCGATGGACACCAGGTCGGCGTGACCGTCCCGCAGCACCTGTGCGGCCTGCGACAGCTCGTGCATGCCGCCGTTCGCGATGACGGGCAGGCCCGTCGCCAGGCGGGCGAGCCCCGTGATGGTCGTCTCGCCGTCCAGCCGCGCCGTGTCGATCCAGTCGCGTCCCTCGCTGGCGATGTGCAGGTACGTCGCCCCGGCGTCGGCGAGCGCCGTGAAGATGACCCGGGCGTCGTACGCGCCGCCGGGCCAGCGGTAGACGAAGTCGTTGACCTTGGTCTGCGACAGCCGTATCCCCACACAGAACTCCGGGCCGACCTCGGCCCGGATCGCGGCGACCACCTCCGCGGCCAGCCGCACCCGGTTGGCGACCGGACCGCCGTAGGAGTCGTCACGGGTGTTGGTGTACGTGGTGAGGAACTGGTCCAGCAGGTAGCCGTTGGCCCCATGGACCTCGACGCCGTCGAATCCGGCGTCGCGGGCTCGTACGGCGGAGTCGGCGAAGCCTCGCACCGCGACGTCGATGTCGTCCTGGGTCATCGCCCTGGGCGTCGGCCACGGCCCGTGCCCGCCGTACTCGGCCATCTTCTCGCCCAGCGGCTGCACCTCCGACGGGCCCACCGTGTCGTCGCGGTGGCGGTTGCCCTGGGACAGCGCGCCGGCGTGCATGAGCTGCAGCACCACACGCGACCCGGCGGCGTGCACGCGCTCGGTGATGTCGCGCCAGGCCGCGGCGTGGACGTCCGACGCGATGCCGGGCTGGTTGAGGTAGCCCTGGCTGTGGAGGGTGTCGGTGTAGGTGCCCTCGGTGATGACCAGGCCGAAGCCGCCCTCGGCGTACGCCGCATAGTAGTCGGCCATCTCGGCGGTGGGCGTGCCGTCGGGAGCGGCCGAGACCCTGGACATCGGGGCGACCGCGAACCGGTTGGCCAGGTCGAGGCCGCCGAGCCGTACGGGCAGGAACGCGGGGTGTTCGATGGTCATGTCATTCTCCGTTCTCAGGTGAGGTCGATCGCGAGGCGGGTCGGATGGCCGCCGTTGATGCCCACCAGGTCCTGGGGGCAGGCGGAGAGCACGACCACGCAGTCCACGACCGCCCGGAAGGTGATCGCGTCGCCCGGGCGACTGGACGCGGGCAGCCAGCGCAGTTCGTCCCCCTCCACGGGGATGCGCATGAAGACGTTGACCGGCTGCGGCGTGGCGAGCGCGGTGAGGCCCAGCGCGGCGAGGCTCGCGCGGAGGTTCTCGGCGCAGGAGGGGTGACCCGGGTCCGCCCCCAGCCCGGCGTAGCGCGCGGGGTCGCATGCCGGGATCAGCATGTCGTGCCGGCCGGGCGAGGTGTCGGAGACCAGCGTGAGGATCGGCCGGCGGCGGTCGGTGACGAAGTCCTGCCCCACCGCCGGGAAGAGCCGGCTGGTGGCCGCGCGCGTGTGCCCGGCGCTGAGGTGCTCGCTCGGGTCGTCGGCGCGGAACGCGAACAGGTCGCCGACCTGGCCGCCGTCGAGATCGCTCACGCTGATCCGCTGCCCTGCGGCCACCCGCACCGCTCGCCCTGTGCGGGCCGGAACGATGGTCCGCCCTTCGGCGGTCGTGGTTTCCATGCCGGTAAGACAACCATCCACCGGCGGGCCCACACCATGGACACTCACACAGCGATCAGCCTCATGAGTGGAGGAACATCCACCCTAGGGGGGTACGGACCAGGACGCGGGTCGTGCTGCCGTCGTCCTCTTCGATGTCCCGGACGTGCCGGAAACCGATCTTTCGCAGCACGGCGAGGGAAACCAGGTTCTCGGCGGCCACGGTGGCGTAGACCTCCGTCAGTTCGAGGGTCTCGAAGCCGTACGCGACGATCGCCTCAGCCAGTTCGGTCCCCAGGCCGGAGCCCCAGGCCGCCGGCGCGAGGGCGTAGATGATCTCGTGCCCGCCGACGGTCTCGGTGGGCTTGATCTCGGCATGACCGACGTACGCCCCGTCCCGCCGGACGGCCCAGACGTCGAACCGGTTCTCGGCGTAGACCTTGGTGAAGACCCGCCCGAACAGCGCCCGGTCCTCCGCCTCAGGGGCGGGACCGTCCCCCATCCACCGCGACACGCTCTCGTCCTGGAACAGGGCGACGAAGCTCTCCTCGTCCTCGGGCACGTACGGCTCCAGGAGCAGGCGTTTCGTGTGCAGAGTCGGCGTCATGGCGGACGACGCTATCCACGCCGCTCCGGCCCGGGCAAACGACTTTCCCGGGCCGGCACGCCCGGTGACCGGTGGCCCGCCCCCTGGAGGGCGGGCGACCGTCACCGGACGGGCGAGCGGGTGTCAGACCTCCAGCACCACAGGGATGATCATCGGACGGCGGCGATAGGTGTCGCTCACCCAACGGCCGACCGTGCGCCTGACCACGCGCCTGATCTCCTGCATGTCGACCACCCCGTCGGCGGCCTTGGCCTCCAGGGCCTTCTCGATCTGCGGGATGAACTCGTCGAACTGCGCCGGGTCGATACCCGAGCCCCGGGCGTGGATCTCCGGCCCGGCGGTGAGCTTCCCGGTGGCCGAGTCGACCACGATCACCACCGAGATGAACCCCTCGTCGCCGAGGATCCTGCGATCCTTCAGCGAGGTGTCGGTGATCTCACCGACCGAGGAGCCGTCCACGTACACGTAACCGGCGTGAACGGCGCCGACGATCTTGGCGCGGCCGTCGACCAGGTCCACCACGACGCCGTCCTCGGCGATCACGATGTGATCCTCCGGCACGCCGGTGAGCTCCGCGAGCCGCGCGTGGGCCCGAAGGTGCCGCCACTCTCCATGAACGGGCATGAAGTTGGACGGACGCGTCAGGTTGAGCACGTACAGCAGCTCGCCGGCGGCGGCGTGCCCGGAGACGTGCACCTTGGCGTTGCCCTTGTGCACGACGCGGGCGCCCCAGCGGGTCAGCCCGTTGATCACCTTGTTGACCGCGGTCTCGTTCCCGGGCACCAGCGACGAGGCCAGCAGCACCGTGTCGCCCTCCGCTATGCGGATGGGGTGATCGCGGTTGGCCATCCGCGACAGCGCGGCCATGGGCTCGCCCTGGGACCCGGTGCAGACCAGCACCACGTCCTCCGGCGGCCAGGCCTCGATGTCGCGCGAGTCGACGATCAACCCCTGCGGCACCTTGAGGTAGCCGAGGTCGCGCGCCACCCCCATGTTGCGCACCATCGAGCGGCCGACGAGCGCCACCTTGCGGCCGTGCCGGGCGGCGGCGTCCATGACCTGCTGGATGCGGTGGACGTGCGAGGCGAAGCTGGCGACGATGACCCGCTGCTCGGAGGTGCGGATGACCTCGTCGATGACCGGCCCGATCTCCCGCTCGCTGGTGACGAACCCCGGCACCTCGGCGTTGGTCGAGTCGGACATCAGCAGGTCGACGCCCTCGGCCCCGAGCCGGGCGAACCCGCCCAGGTCGGTGAGCCGGCCGTCGCTCGGCAGCTGGTCCATCCGGAAGTCGCCGGTGTGCAGGACGATGCCCGCGGGCGTGCGGATGGCGACGGCCAGCGCGTCGGGAATCGAGTGGTTGACCGCGAAGAACTCGCACTCGAACGGCCCGAACGCGTGCCGCTCCCCTTCGACCACCTGAAGCTTGGTCGGCTGGATGCGGTGCTCGGTGAGCTTGGCCTCGATCAGGGCCAGGGTCAGCTTCGACCCGATGAGCGGGATGTTGCGCCGCTCGCGCAGAAGGTAGGGAACCGCCCCGATGTGGTCCTCGTGGGCGTGGGTCAGCACCACGGCCTCGACGTCGTCGAGCCGGTCCCTGATGTACTCGAAGTCGGGCAGGATCAGGTCGACGCCCGGCTGGTCCGGCTCGGGGAAGAGCACCCCGCAGTCGACGATCAGCAGGCGGCCTTCGTACTCGAAGACGGCCATGTTCCTGCCGATCTCACCCAGCCCGCCCAGCGCCACGATGCGCAGGCCGCCCTCGGCCAGCGCCGGTGGGGGGCCGAGCTCCGGATGGGGATGACTCATACCCGTGCCCCCTTGTTAACTCGTGTTCTCAAAACTCCCGGTTCCTCCCCGTTCTCAGGCGTCTGTCAACTTCACTCCACCCGCCACCAGGCAGGCGCGCAGCTCAGCGTTCTGCTTCTCCGTCTCGGCGACCAACGGCAGCCGTACGGGGCCGGCGGGCATGCCCACCATGCCCAGCGCGGCCTTGGCCATGATCGCGCCACCGGCGCTCATCATGATCCCCTCGACCACGGGCGCCACCTGACGGTGCACGGCGAGCGCCCCGGCGACGTCGCCGTTGCGGTACAGCTCGATCATGCGGGCCAGGTGCGCCCCGACCACGTGCCCCACGACGCTGACGAAACCCGCCGCGCCGACCGACAGCCACGGCAGGTTGAGCACGTCGTCGCCCGAGTAGTAGACGAGATCGGTCGCGGTCATGACCTGACTGCCGGCGAACAGGTCGCCCTTGGCGTCCTTCACGGCCACGACGCGTTCGTGCTGCGCGAGCCGGATCAGGGTCGTGGTCTGGATCGGCACACCACTGCGTCCAGGAATGTCATAGAGCATCACTGGCAGGTCCGTCGAATCGGCCACGGTGGCGAAATGACGATAGAGCCCCTCCTGCGGGGGCTTGTTGTAGTACGGCGTCACCACGAGCAGGCCGTGCGCACCGGTACGGGCCGCCGCCTTCGCCAGCTCGACACTGTGATGGGTGTCGTTCGTGCCGACCCCGGCCACCACGGTCGCCCGGTCCCCGACCGTTTCGAGGACGGCGCTGAGGATGCGCTCCTTCTCCTCGTCGGAGGTGGTGGGCGACTCTCCGGTCGTCCCGCTCACGATGAGGCCGTCGTTGCGCTGCTCGTCCACCAGGTAGGCGGCGAGCCGCCGCACGGCGGCATAGTCGACCGCGCCGTCGGCGGTGAACGGCGTGACCATGGCGGTCAGCATGCGGCCGAAGGGTGCGTCCGTGGTTCGAGTTGGCGCTGCCATAGTGCGAACGCTACCTGGATTCCCAAAACGCTTGGACGCCGCCACCCCGCTTCGCCCACCTCACAGGCCATCCAGGCCCCACTTTCGCGACATCCCAGGGCATTCACGGCTCGTACGGACGGCCGAGCGGCTCCGAGGGCGGCCGGCGCCGAGGCCCGTCAACAGGCCCCGCGCGAAGACGTCGGGGCGCCCCATGGGAAGAGGCCGCCGATATGTGCTCGGGGGTACACACATCGACGACCTCTACCGGAGAATCGCCGCGCCTTACACCAGCGTTACAAGGTTTCTCCGATAATTTTGCGCTGCCGCAAAGTTGGGGCTCCAAGGGTCGTCGATGACGGTCGGTTACCTGCCGACTACGGCAACATAGGGCAACGCCTCACCCGAACCCCCAGGGATGAACTAGTGGCCACCTCAGATCCGGTCTACCTGCGCGTCGTAGAGGACATTCGGCGGCAGATCAACGACGGCACCCTTCCACCGGGCGCACCCATCCCCTCACGGGCGCAGCTCACCCGGAAATACCAGGTCGGCGAGACCGCGGCCCGCCACGCGCTGCGCGTGCTGGTCACGGAGGGTCTCATCGTCGGCCGCGTGGGATCGGGCCATTACGTCAGGGAACGTCCGATCCTGATGCCCCTTCATCGGTGGCGTTTCCCGGACCACCCCACCCCGTTCGCCGCCGACCTGCAGACGCAGGGCCGCCGCGTGACGTGGGAGTGGCAGATCGACTCCACCGAGGCCACCCCCGAGATCGCCAGACGGCTGCGGCTGCCGCTGTCGGCCAAACTGACCCGGACGCGCTACCTCTACCGCGGGGAGGGGCGCCCGCTCCAGCTCGCGACCTCGTACGAACCCGTGGAGTTCGCCGCGCACCTGGACGAGGAGCGGCGCGGCGTGGTGGCCAGGATGTCCGCCCACGGCGTCAGGATCACCGAGATCCGGGAGACCGTGCACACCAGGGTGCCGCGCCCGGCCGAGGCGGACGCCCTGCAACTGCCGGCGGGCACGCACATCCTGCACGTCGAACGCACCCACTGGGCCGGCGAGCGCCCGATGGAGACCAGCGACATCGTGCTCCCGGGCGACCGGTTCCGCGTCACGTACAGCATGCCCGTCGGCTGACCCCGTCCCACGAAGGGCGCCCTGCACAGGCCGTTCACCGGAACGCT
Organism: Nonomuraea sp. NPDC050691; assembly: GCF_040654455.1. Taxonomy (NCBI): domain Bacteria; kingdom Bacillati; phylum Actinomycetota; class Actinomycetes; order Streptosporangiales; family Streptosporangiaceae; genus Nonomuraea; species Nonomuraea sp. NPDC050691. The sequence continues at coordinate 6,107 of NZ_JBFAIA010000203.1, read as the reverse complement.
TCCTCCCCTGTGCGGGCAGACCGCCCACCGGACGGCGTCGACGGACCGCTGCCCCGCCGCTCGCGAGCCGGCACGAACTCCGCCCCGTCCCAGAACATCCGAGCCCCGGGAAGCCTGTGACCGAGCGATCGCTCGCCGTCACCCAAGCTTGTCGGTCCTCGTTGATACAACCATCCTGTGCGAGTCAAAGACCTGCCCACGCGGGAGCGCCCCCGGGAACGGCTCATGACGAGCGGGCCCGCGGCGCTCGCCGACCGTGAGCTGCTGGCCGTGCTGCTGGGCTCCGGCTTCCGCGGGACGAGCGCGATGGACCTGGCCTCCCAGGTGATCGAGCACTGCGGCGATCTCGACGGGCTGGCCCGCTCCGAGCCGCATCGGTTACTGGCCGTGCGTGGCGTGGGCCCGGCCAAGGCGGCGCGGGTCGCGGCGGCCTTCCACCTCGTACGCCGGGCGCAGGCCGATCCCGAACGCCCGAGGGTCGCGAGCACGTCCGACCTGGCCGCGGTCGCGGCTCCCCTGCTCCGGGGGCTCTCACGCGAGCGGCTGGTCGTGGTGGTGTGCGACCCGCGAGGGGCTGTCCTGCGCCGGATGATCCTCACGGAGGGCGGCGCCGACCACACGGCCGTGCCGGTACGGGAGATCATCACGACGGTCCTGACCTCGGGCGGCGCCGCGTTCGGCGTGGCCCACAACCATCCGAGCGGTTCACTCGACCCGAGCGACGACGACCTCACGGCCACGGCTCGGCTGGCGGCCGCCGCGGCCACCGTGGGCCTCCGCTTCCTCGACCACCTCATCATCACGGACACGGCTTGGAAACGCGTCCCGTCGTTCGAAGGCTCGGCCCTCGAAGCCGCCACACCACCCCCTTAACCCGCAGGCCACCCGAAAAGCCATGATCCCGCTGAAAGCGCGGAACGCCAGCGTCGGCGCGAAAGCGCGTGCCATCCTTTTCGCGCGGGTCGGCCGTGGCAGAGGTTCCAGGCCGGCGCCCGCCGCGACGCGGTCCCGGGCCACCCGGAAAGCACCGGGACCGCGTCCCTCCCTACAAAAACCCGTAGTCCCCTCGCAGACCCCAGGGGAGCGATCCGGGGCCTGCGAGGGAACGACTCCAACCATCCCGCGGCAGTCGGGACGGTCAGGAGAGACGAGATCCTCGCGAACGTGGTGAGTGAGCAGTTACACGCTCGCGAGGAGACTCCAGGAAGATCAGACTCGCGAAAAGATCAACATATTTTCCCCGTATGCATCTGGCGCCACAGAAGATTCGCCTTTATCGCGACCATTCGGGGAGATGTCTGCATGATCCTCCGTCGTCCCACCTTGTTGATCTTCCGAACGAACCGGAGGCCGCCGGCCTGGCACAGTTCATAAACCACATGCCGGCAGGCACAGGCGTACTCGCACACCCGCACTCGTTCAGCCCAATCCACCTCCGGTTCCCACTCGATATCCATGATCGCCCCCGAGAGCCACGCCAGCTGACAGCCGCGGCAGAACTCCAAATCCGAGGACATGCATGGGACTATAGCTCAGACGTATTACTAGGTCTAGCTCGTATCTATAGGTTCAGGTGAACGTCCCCTTTGTGCTTCGATGTACGATTTCGTCTATGATCCCTACGTGCTCGATCGCGACGGACCCGTACCGATCTACAAGCAGGTCGCCGACCTGATCCGCGAGCAGATCGAACGCGGTGACCTGAAAGCCGGCGACCCCGTGCCCAGCGAGGCGAAGCTGGAACGGGACTACGAGATCGCCCGCACCACCGCCAGGCGGGTCGCCCGGGAACTGCGCGAGCAGGGGATGGCGTACACCATCCAGGGTGAGGGCACGTTCGTCGGACCGCCGAGCAGTCCGAGGGCGGCACGGAAGGTGCCGCTGTACCAGAAGATCGCGGAAGAGATCGCCGAGCGGATCCGGCAGGGCGACTTCCCGCCGAACCGCGCGATCCCCGGCGAGAAGGCGATGATGAGCGAGTACGGCATCGCCAAAGTCACCGCTCGCCAAGTGGTGGCTCATTTAAGGGACCAGGGCTGGGTCTTTACCGTCCCCTATCGGGGCACATTCGTCAGCAATCCCGACGAGTGGCCGGACGAACACTCGAAGTAGTCCCCTAAGGTCACGGCAACCTCGTACGCTGAGCACCGTGATCGACCCTGGGGGTGACACTCACCTCTACCTGCAGATCAGCGCCATTCTCCGCGCACGGATCCTCACCGAGCTCCGGCCCGGCTCGCCTGTTCCCAGCGAAGCGGAGATCCAACGGGAGTTCGGCGTGGCGCGGACGACCGCGCGGCGGGCGATAGGCGCTCTTCGCGCCGAAGGTCTCGTGCACTCGGTGCAGGGCCAAGGTACGTTCGTGGGGCCGCGGAAGGATCCGGCTTGTGACGCTCCAAGGACGCACCAATACCGACGGATAGCGCACGACATCAGCAAGCGCATCACTGCCGGCGAACTGGCCCCCAGACGTCCCATTCCCGGCGAGATGGCCTTGGTACAGCAGTACGGGGTAGCGCGGGAAACCGTGCGGCGAGCGATGGCGCTCCTCCGCGAACAGGGATGGATCTACACGGTTCCACAGCGGGGGAGCTACGTCTGCCCGAGGGAGTCGTGGCCGGTCGGGCCGGATGACTCCACCGAGAGCACGTCAGGGCCCTGACAGGCGGCAGGTCTGAGGCGGTTCGAGTTCATCCGGTGCGACTACCCACTGTAGACAGCGCCGCCCGCGGCGGGCCGCCCCTCCCCTAGGGAGGATCAATCGGCGACGCGGTAGTGGACGCAGACGACCTTCGACGAGTCGTCCACCTCGTAGCCCTCGCCGGCCCAGTAGCGGCGGTGGCCCTCGCGCCAGTGCTCGACCGAGCGGAAGCCCTCGCCCTCCGCCTGGGCGAACTCCCAGGTGACCTCACCGAAGGGCACCACCTGGACGTCCACGACCTCCACCTCCGCAGTCTTGGCGCCCGTGTCGTCCACGAGCGCCAGGCGCTCGCCGACCTGCTCCAGCGGCTCGTCCTCCGCGTGGTAGTCGAGCTCCAGCAGACCGGCCGTGGCCGTCTTCTCCCCGGCCAGGGTGAGATCCGTCAGGCGCCGGCGCATCTCGCCCGGCGTGCCCAGCTCCAGTACGCGCAGTCCGTCAATCTGTCCCCACATGAGAGTTGATCGTAGACCGGTCAGAACGCCGGGATGATGTGTTCCCCACCACGGCGTTCCGCCTGCCTGCTGCCACGTCACCCCTCCGCAGGCGAAGATCGTGCGCCACTGGTGTGTCCAGACTCCCTCGATATGTCGAAATGCACCTCCCGCGGCCAGTTCGGCGCGAGGGATACGGTCTCCTGCGAGAAACCTGGTCAAACGCTGGGATGGCGGACGGCCACCACGGAGCCCGCCTCCGACGATACGCATCAGCTGGACAACGTGTCACCGAGGAACCCCGCCTGAGCCTCGGGCGTTTCCTGCATGTCACCTCTCGACATAAGGAAAACGATGCTGAACATAGGCCTCCCGGAACTCATCCAGCTGCTGGTGATCGTCGCCGTGGTGGTCATCGTCGTCCGGCTGGTGACCCGCCGCCGAAAGTAGACACGACAGGGCTGTGCTCATCGGACCACGTCACCCAACACGTGATACGACCCCGTGACCACATCGATGATCACGGGGCCGCTGCTCAGAACACCGGGATGATGTCCTCCGGGTCGATGAAGTCGACCTCCACGCCCTCCAGGTCGAGCTCCGGGATGGCCGGGAAGTCGATGCCCCACCGTTCCACGATGGCCCGGACGCGGGCCATCGCCACCCGCCAGTTCTCCGCCTGCTGCTCGTACGACAGCACCCCGAGTCCCGCCTCCCGGGCGTGGTCCATCAGGACGCGGTGGTTGGCGAGGAAGTACGGGGGCAGGTCCCAGAAGCCCTCGGGCGGCTCCCAGAGGATCATGGACAGGAACACGAACCCGGCCCGGAGCTGGCGCGTGATGAGGGTGCGCGTGTCATCGGTGAGGCCCGGCCACTCGTTCTCCAGGATGGTCATGCAGATCTGCAGGTGCCGGGACTCGTCGCGGCCGATGCGGTGGAACATCTCGCCGAACACCGGATGCCTGGTCTCCGACGCCATCCCCCTGAACAGGGTGGACGCGGCCATCTCGCCCATCATGAAGCTGGTGAACAGCACGGGCAGGCTGTACTTGCCGACGGCGCTGCTGTAGCCGTTCCAGTAGCGGCCGCCGTTGTGGTACAGCCAGCCGATGTTGTTGTGGGCCGCGCGTTCGAGGTCGTCGGACGGGGTCCAGTCGAGGGGGCCGCCGGGCCAGAGCTTGGCGATCGTGCGCTGGCAGCACTCCTCGTGGTTCATCTCGTCACGGGTGATGGAGAAGAAGCACTTCCTGACCGGGTCCTCTTCGTGTTTCTCGAACGCCTGGATGGTGGCCCGGGCGAACACCGCCGGGCCCGAGGCGTCGAAGTTCGCCAGCACGGCGAACCAGTACATGATGCCGAGCCGCTGCTCGCGGGTGAAGTCGGCCGGGTCGAGGCCGTCCCAGGGCAGGTCGGCGGGGTTCCAGACCATGCGCTTGGACTTCTCGTAGATGGCCGCGAGCTTGGCGGTCTCGACCCGCCACTCCATCGGGTAAATGTTCGGCTGCGGGATCTCCGGGGCAGGCCAGAAGCCGCCCTCCGGGATCGTGAGGTCCGCCATGTGACACCTCCATCCATCATCCTGTGCGGAGGCGTCACATCTTTCAAGCCTCTGGAAGGTCCGATCGGGTACGGGTGCGCTGCGTCACCGCCACGCACACCAGAACGGCCACCGCCCCCAGCACCGTCGCCGTGCCGAACCGTTCCCCCAGGAGGAACCACGCCCACACCAGCGTGAGCAGCGGCTGCGTGAGCTGCGTCTGCCCGGCTCGGGCGATCCCGCCTCTGGCCAGGCCGGCGTACCAGGGGATGAAGCCGAGGAACATCGACACCGCCCCCACGTACGCGAACCCGGCGAGCGCCTCGGCGGACGGGTGGACCGGGGTCGTCACGGCCAGCACGGCGGTCAGGGGCGCGGTGAGCGGGAGGGAAAGGACGAGCGCGTACGAGATGACCTGCCAGCCGGGCGTCTCGCGGGAGAGGCGCCCGCCCTCGGTGTAGCCGACGGCGGCCGACAGGAGGGCTCCGACCAGCAGCAGGTCGGCCCACGCGCCAGCCAGGCCGGAGCCGTGGCGGGTGAAGGTGAACGCGGTGATGGCGGCGGCGCCGGCGGCGCAGGCGGCCCAGAACAGCGGCCGGGGACGCTCGCCGGCGCGCAGCACGGCGCAGGCGGCCGTGGCGGCCGGGAGCAGGCCGATCACGACGGCCGAGTGCGCGGTGGTCGCCCCGAGGTCCAGGGCGAGGCCGCTGAAGACGGGGAATCCGAACACGACCCCGAGGGAGATCAGCGCGTACGCGCCCCAGTGGCGCCGGGGCGGGATCAGCGGAAGCCGGGCGGCTCGCAGGCAGACGAGCGCGATCACGGCGGCGACGACGGCCCGGCCGACGGCGACGAGCCACGGGTCGAAGCCGCGCATCGCGAACACCGTGGCCGGGAAGGAGCCGGAGAAGGCCAGCACGCCGAGCAAGGCGAGCCCTGTCCCGCCACCCTTGCGGGTGACCGGGAGGACCGCTACCGGCGGCCGGACGATAGCGCTATTCTGCTCTCTCATGGACAACGATAGCAGTATCGCCCAGATCGCCGCGATGCTGCGCGAGGAGGCCGCCCGGCTGCGGCCCGGCGACCGGCTGCCCTCCAGCCGTGAGGTCATGCGGCGGCACAACGTGAGCCCCGTGACCGTGTCCCGGGCCCTGGGCAAGCTGGCCGCCGAGGGCGTGGTGGTCACCCGGCCGGGCAGCGGCGCGTTCGTCGCCCACCGGACCGAGCGGCCGGCCTCCGCGCCCGACCTGTCCTGGCAGACCGTCGCGCTGGGCGACCGGGTGGTGGACGAGTCGGCCGTCGTCGCCCTGCTGAGCGCGCCGCCCGAGGGCGTGGTGCCGCTGACCGGCGGCTATCCGCACCCGGGGCTGCGCCCGGACCGGCAGCTCGCCGCCGCCGCGTCGCGGGCGGTGCGCCGGCCCGACGCCTGGGCGATGCC
>NZ_JBFAIA010000202.1:0-14246 GCF_040654455.1 Nonomuraea sp. NPDC050691 | reverse complement strand
TTGGTCGACTGCTGTCTTACCGGGAGCCTCTTCTCATGCCAACCGGTCCCAGCGCCGCCCCTGCTGACCTGCGCGATCAGGTTGGAAAAGCCTCAGCCTTGTTCCCGCCGTGACAACATCAAGCCCTCGCGCCCGTGCTGGACGAGCTGCGCTGGCTGTAGCTGCCCCCATCTCCGCTTATATGTTCGATGATGGCCTTCATGGATCCGCGCCGAGTAGAGCTGCACAACCGACCCCACGACCGCGGCCCGGGTGGCCGGGCCGCACCACACGCCGACCCCATCCACCGCTGGGTGGTGACGCGCGTGTACGCCCGCTACCTCGCCCCCGAAGTCCCGGCCGTCGTCACAGACGAGCAAGGCCGAAGACGGAAGCCTCGTTTCAAGATGCGCGCCTACCTAGTCGACCTGAGCGGCGAATCCATGGGACTGCCCCACTACGACCACGTGCTCTTGCACCAGGTATCCACCCGTGGGCTGGTGGGTGATTGAGGAAGTCGATGACCACTACCTGCAGCGAATCCAGCGATGCCAGGAGCAATGGGACCGGATGGTCGCCGTGCTCCCTGGACGCGCCCCGCCGCTCATCCATCAGCGAATCTCAGATCCTGCTGTCGGTGCTGGCGCGTACCGTGGGCTGATCAGCAAGGCCCCGACCATCGGAGAGGTGCCTGGCGGCCACCCGCACTCGGCGATGGGCGACGCGGGTCACCCTGGCCCTGCTCGCCGGCATCGCGGCCGGGTGGCTGCTCAGCTGGCAAGCGGCCCTGATCGCGGCCGTACTGGCCATGGGCGCGGACTGGATCTACCACAACCGGCGGCATTCCGCCACGTTGGCCTGGCGCAAGGGAGCCGCAGGTGAGCGGGCCACCGCTCGCCGACTCCGTTCACTGGAACTGGCGGGGTACACCGTGCTCCACGACCGCGCACTGCCCGGCACCCGAGCCAACGTCGATCACTTGATCATCGGCCCAACCGGCGTGTTCGTCATCGACTCCAAGAAGTGGCACCGCCGCACCACCATCAGGCCGTCAGGCGGCAAGCTCTGGGTCGGTCGCACGCCGATCGACCAGATCGTTCGTCCTGTGCTCTTCGAGGCGCGAACGGTCAGCGAGGTGTTGCGGCACGCGACAGGGCGCCGCGTTGACGTCGTCACGGTCATCGCCGTGCACGGCGCTCGCTTGCCTCGCTGGGGTGCGATCAACGTGGGCGGTACGGCTTTGATGCGCGCGTCACGCTTGCACGGGTGGATCACTCGCCGGGTCAACTGCTTCAGCTCTGCTGACGCCGCGTTGCTTGCCAAAGTCGCCGAGCGAACCTTTCCTCCGTACATATCTAGTTAGCCAGAACTCTCACCGTCGGCAATCTCAGCACGGAACACGTGTTTCGCACCTGCCATGACCGGCCGAGACAGCTTCCACGGCGAGGTGGACCAGGCATGGGGCTGTTCGAGGGGGAGGAGCAGCTGCTCGACGCGTTCTCCCGGCACGTGCCCGGCATGGCGTCCCGCCGACGTGCTGCACCCCGGGCATGAGGCCGTACTTCTGCTGCTCGGCGCCAAAGGCCCGCAGACCCGGCGGCAACTGGCCGCCGGAGCGGGCTGCGAACCGCCCAGCATCACCCTCACGGTGCGCGAATGGGAGGCGGCGGGCCTGGTCAGCCGCGTCCCCGCAGCCCAGGACGCGCGCGAACGTCGTCCGCCTGACAGGCGAAGGCCAGGACGTCGTCCTGCGCGTGAAGGAGTTGTGGCGAGACCTCGTGGAGGAGGCCGTCGTCGGGCTGGCCGACACCTCGGTGGACCAGATCATCAAGGTCGTCACCGACCTCGCCCGCAGCCTCCAGAGCCAGGCGCCCGGGCCGGGCAAGGTCTAGACCGGTGACCTGGACCGCAGCACAGGCGACCAGCTGAGGGCGGCCCTGCGGCCCTTGCCGGCCCGCTGCCGGCAGCGGGGGCGCGGTGCGCCTGATCGGCGTGCAACTGAAAGGCCGGCCGACCTGGGCGTTCACCCGGATCGGCCGGCCTTTCACGATCGTCGGGACCACCCGGATCGGTGGAGCAGGTGTTCCCGTGAGCCGTCAGGACAGTGGATGACGGCCTTCAGTAGACGTTGATGTATCCACGGCAGACCACATCCGGTTGCGCGATCCGATTCCACTTGGCGGCGATCTTCACATAAGGCCTGGCGCTCCGGGTCGGGTAATACTTGGCGATGTACCTGCCCTCCCACCAGTGGGAGTAGGCGCCGTTCTTGTTCTCGCCGTAGAAGTACGTCACGTTACCGCCGTAACCTCGCCAGGCGGCATAGTTGCTCTCCTTGGTTCCGTATCCCTCGTCGCGGACGTCGACGTAGATGTTCCGGACCCGGCTCTTGCCGTTGCTGTAGCGCCGGTACCTGACCCAGTAGTTGTTCAACTGGGCCTTTCCCAGCGACTCGCAGAAGACCTCGCGTTTATAGTCCTTCCACTTGACCTTGGCCGTCGTGCCCGCCTCGCCGTCTTCGACCGGGATACTCTCTTCGCCCTCCCCTTCGAGCACCTCTTCCGCGACGGGAGCGTTCTCCGGGTCGTCGGGCAGGATGAAGTATCCCCGGACGGACACCTGGACGTGCACGGTGCCGCTGCTGTGATTGGCGATCGTGATTTTCCCGTTGAAGCCGGGGATGGCCAGGTCGAAACCATTGGTGGACTCGCCGCCCTGGTCGAAGTTGACGCTCGAGATGCTCGGATCCTCGGAGTCCTCGGCATAGACGGAAAGCCATCCCTGGGCGGTCGGCTGGCGTGCGTTCACGTTGATCGCGGCAGTGGTCACCTCGTCGGGATAGACGCCGGCGAACCGGGTCGCGTCGAAGGTGAGGACGGCTCCGGGGGCAAGCGGCTCGGTGCTGCCACCGGCGGTGCCGATGCCCTGAAGGGTGTTGACGAGTTGCTGGGTGGCCACGGGCCTGTAGTACGAACCCTCACCGTCGGCGGTGACGCCCATGAAGTAGCCGCGAAGCGTGATCGAGACGTGGATCGGGGCGGATCCGTGGTTGGTGATCGTGAGCTGGCCCGTGCCGGTGAGCTCGGTGATGGTGAAATTGCTGTTCGCCTCGTGGGGCACGTAGTCCACGGTGGAGACGCGTGGGTCGGGCCGGTTGGACGGATACAGCGAAAGCCAGCCCTTGGCGGTGTTCTGGTGAGCGGCGACCACGTTGAGCGCGACGGCGTTGACGCCGGCCGCGGGGATGCCCTTCTGTCCCGCGACATCGAAGGTCGCCGAGGAATTGGCGTCGATCGGGGTGGTCCTGGCCGGACTGCCGGTAGCCAGTTCGGGGCGCGTGTCGTACAGGTAATCGGTGCGGACAGGGTAGTACTCGTTGCCCGCCTGGGTGTCGGCGGCGTCGAGGAAGTATCCGCGGACGGCCACCGCGATGTGCACCGGCCCTTCACCGTTGTTCTTGACCGTGACCTTCCCGGTCCCGGTCAGCCGCGTGAGGTCCTGCCCTGTCGTGCTTTCGCCGGGATGGTAGGTGAGCGACGAGGTGGTGACCGGAGTGTCCGAAGCGTGGACGGTGAACCAGCCGAACTTCTCCGGTGCGATCGCGATGAGGTTCAGCGCTGCGGCCGAGACGCCCGTCGCCGGGATCCCAGCGACACCGGTCACCTGGAAGGTCACCGAGGCGTTGGGCGCCACCTTCGTCGTCGTGGGCGTGCCCAGCGCGGACCTGGTGTCCAGCACGGGTGTGGGGGTCAGCGGAATGAACTGGTCATCAGCGGATGTGTCGGCCCGCACCGTCTCCGCGGTGCCCAGGTGAACGACTGAAGTGAGTGACGTCACGAGCGCCAGAACGATCGCCAGGGTCAACCTGGGTTTCTTGTGCACGCATGTCCTTCCTGAGAGATCTAGGGGTTTGCGGGGCGGCTCTCAGCGGTTCCCGGCGGTCAAGCGATCCCCATGACCGCTTGACCGCCGGCGGCCCCGTGGCACCAGCATCGTGACGGTGCGATTGTTCGGCACCCCTGCTCAGGCAGGTGAACAATGCCTTTTCCGGGGGGACCGGCGCCACCGGCAATTCCGACATTGCGATCAGCGACTGGTGCGCGCGAGCCCCGACCCGGAGGAGGTCCTGGCCACAGCTGTGCAGTCGGCGGCCCACTCCGCCCGGAGAGGATAGGCGACACCGAGTCGTTCTACTGCGACCCGACCTTCGAGAAGCTCTACAAAGAGCAGTTCAAGGAACTCCCGAAGGCTCTCATGGGGCGACGATTGCCCAGCCTGCACCGGCTACCCGATGGAGACACGGCGCTCATCTTCCGCCTGGCCAAGGTCAATACCACGATCTGCTACCTTGCGTAATACATAGTCACTGTAAGTCACATACAAGGGAGCGGGTTGTTCGCGCGAGCGGTTGTTGCGGTTGTAGTGGTCGTATTCGTGAGCCTTCTAGCGTACTTTTTGACGGAGTTGGCAGCCAGAAGGGGGCTGCTACTACGCGCCAATTCATTGGCGGTTGCAGCCATTTTTGGGGGTGCCGTTGGCGTTGGCATGGCAATCTTCTGGGCCACGCGCGAAGAAGAACATCCACCTACGATTCCAGTGTCGGCCTCCGAGGGATGCAAAACTCTGGAGTTCGGATAGCTAACGAGGAAAGAGTTGAAATTACCGCTAACGGAAAATGGCACCCATTCGGTAGCGCATACGCTGTAGGACCGGAAGGGTGCACCGATGCGAAAATATGCTCACAGGATCCCGAACAGCCACACAACATCTGCTGCATGCCTCACGCCGGCTTGATTGGAATGATCGGCGATGGCCAACCGTTTGAGGTTGGAGGAAAGCGCATTCTTCGAAATAGTGGCCCCGAGGGCGAGCTCCACCTTAGGATTAACGATAATGCATTGAACGACAATTACGATGAAATATCGGTGACCATAAAGTCGCTCGGCAAATAGTCGAGCACGCGCGCCGCGGCCGGAGCGCCCTCCGGTTGCCGACGCTCCACGCCAAATCGCTGAAGGGCTACCGCAGGGGAGCGGGGCGGCCCCGTGAGCGAAGCGCCAAATGGCTCTCGAGTACGGACGGCAAACGGCGTCTGGGCGTGCGTTGCGCACGTAAGCAACGGAAAGCACACCACGCTGAGCACGCCCCGAGTTGCGTAGAGCGCCCCGCTCCTACGGCCGAGAAGAGGCTCAGCGGCCGATGTCGCGATCTCGGTCGCTGTTCTCATGTTCTCTTTGCGGGGTCTGGTGGGTGGTGGAGCGACTTCGTTGCAGGTTGCGTGCGGGGATGGGCCTGCCTGGACTGTGCTCGGCGCTGGCCTGACGGCGCGCTTGTGCGTGTTCGGCCCGGGCAGCCTGTTCGATCTCTCGTCGGTCTGGGGGAAGATCTGCACGTCGGGAGACCTCGTTCTTGAGCGCGCCCAGCTCCTGTTGGTGGCGGGACCTGGTGGCGCGGGCCTCGTCGGCGCTGCGGGCCGCAGCGGTCACATCCCGGGTTCGGGCACCGCGCTGGACGGCGTCGAAGTCGCGGGTCAGGTCGTCGTGGCGGCGCCGTATCAGCGGCCAGGAGACCGCGGAGGGGGCCTGTCGGCGGCCTGGCGTGCGCCCTGTTCCAGCGCTGGGCGGCGCATGAGGATCTGTTCAAGGTCCTGATGCTGGCAGGCTTGCCGGTCGCGCAGCTGCGGCAGCTCGGCTTCCAGTTCGCGGCGACGGGCCCGGTTCCACGGACGCAGGGCGTCGAGCTCGCCGGTTATGGCGAACTCGCGCTGGCGCAGCTCGTCCAGGTGCTGATGCCCCATGGCGATCTGCTGCTCGGCTTCGCGCAGCCGCTCGGCGGCGGCCTCGGCGGCCTGAATCCGGCGGACCTGCTCGGCGAGGTCCTGGCGCTTGGCGAGCAGTTCCTGTTCGGCGGGGCCGCCGCCTTCGCGGGCGAAGCGCTGCTTGTCCTGCTCGGCGGAGCGGACCTTGGCGGCCGCGGCGGCGATCTCCTGAGTCAGGTCGCACAGACGCGTGGCCAGTTCGGCGTCGGAGAGCAGGCCGACTCCGTAGCGGGAGCGCGACAGGGTCAGCCGGGCGCTGGCGCGCCGCTCAGCGCTTCACGCTCGGCCTCACGGGCCGCGGCTCTGGACGCCTCGCCGGCCTCCGGCGAACGCCGGCCGGCCGGGGACTGCGTGTGCGGCTCCGACTCACGGGCGCCGGTGTCCCGCTCGGCGTCGCGGGTGCTCTGGTCGCGGCGTGGCTCTTCGCGTTCGGCCTCGTGGTTGTCCCTGGCGCGGGTGCCACCGGAATACGGCGGAAACGGGCCGCGGGCTTGATCATCGATCGTTAAGACCTAAGGGTTCGCGCTGATTGGTGACGGTTTCCGGGAGTTCGAGTGGCGTCGATCGATCGGACCGCCTACCCGAGGTTCGCGCGGGTGGTATCCGCTCGGGAGTTGGCGGAGGTGTTCACCCCCTCGCTGGCTGAGGTGGAGTGGGCGCGTGGCAAGACGCAGGACGATCAGCATCTGCTGGCGCTGCTGGTGTGGTTGAAAGGCATACCAGCGGCTTGGGCACGACCACGCCGACATCACGCGCGTCGAAGCGAACGGCGTGGTCACCGGTGCGGGCGGAAGCATCCGGGCCCAGGTGACCGTGTGGACCGCGGGTTTCACCGTGCACCCGATCGCGGCGGCCGCACTACGGCGGATCCGGCCACCGCTGGAGCGCGGCCTCAGTGCTCACGGTGTTCACCTACGGCACGCTGCTCGGTCCGGCTCAAGTCGCTGCACACATGCGGGGCAAGGTCAGCGCCGTCCCGCGTCCTGTTTGCCCCGTGACGGAACACCCGATCATGCTGGATCGACTTTCCGGATAGAGGTTTCTGGACGGCGTCGTACCAGGTCGCTAACGTGTCCAGAAAGGTAGACGTTTTTGGACACTGTCGGAGGTGCCGCGATGACCGTCTGGGCGTACGCGCGCGTCTCGACACGCGATCAAAACCCGCAGATCCAGCTCGACGCTCTGGCAGTCAGCGGCTACGACGAACTGGTCATGGAAAAGGAATCAGGCAAGCGTGGCGTCGCGCGACCGGCGTGGGACGCGCTTCTGGTGCTGCCCAAGGCGGGCGACACGCTGAAGTTCTGGAAATCCGATCGGTGGGGCCGCTCGGCGGGGCACGTGCTGACCACCGTCAACGAGCTGCGCGACCGCGGCATCACCGTGGTGTCGCTGACCGAGAACTTCGATCTGAGCACCAAGGAGGGCCGGTTCATGTTCGCGGTCCTGGCCGCAGCCGCGGAATACGAACTGGAGTTGCGCGCCGAGCGTCAAGCCGAGGGCATCGCCGCCGCCAAGCGCCGCGAAGCCACCGGCGCCATGCTGCCCGGCAAGAAGAAGACCGGCCGCCCCCGCGCCGTCGGCCTGGCCGAGCTGGCTACACTGCGCCGCTTGGTCGGCGATGGCGTCTCGATCACCGAGGCCGCCCGCACACTCAAGATCGGCCGCTCCACGGCCTACGAGGCGCTGGCTCTACGATGAACAGTGCCCGGACCGTTCCGCGACCCGTTTACGGATGATCTCGCCGTCAGCGTGGCAGCCATAAGAAGCCATGCATTCAACACGTCTGAATGATCCGTTTTCGATAGCCTTGCAGGCGCAACCCGCCTCCCTATTGCCGATCGGATTGCCCGGATTGATCGACTTTCGGTATTACATCGCCTCCATCGTCTCGATCTTCCTCGCGCTGACGGTAGGCATCGTGCTCGGCATATCACTGCTCCAGGGGCCAGCCCTCACGACGACCCAGGACCTGACGGCACAGCTGGCCACGACGAAGGAGGAACTGCGCACTCGGAATAAAGCGCTGGAGCGGCTCCAAGCGGAGAATGACGCGTTCATCGCTTCGATAGCGCCTGAGCGGGTAGCCGAGGTGCTCGCGGGTGAGCGAGTCCTGGTGGTGGAGGCCCCAGGTGCGAATCCCGCCGAGAGCCAGGCCATTCAGAAGGCGCTCATACAGGCCGGCGCCGTCTACGCTGGGCGGGCCGCGCTCGCGAACGCGTACGTTGACCGGCAGCACCTCGACGAGCTCGACAAGCTGGTCAATAAGCTCATGCCAGACGACCTGAGCATCAATCCCGCAGCCAGCACTTATGAGAAAAGCGCCATGCTGCTCGGCAGCACTCTCATGACCAGCGACTCCGCCCAAGCGGGGACCCGCAACGAGGACACCCTCACGGTGCTTGACGAATTTGAGCGAGCCGGGCTACTCAGCATCGACGGGGAACCAGGCAAGCGCGCGACGATCGCCGTCATGATCGCTCCCGAGGATCCGTTTGAAGGCGAGGGTGCCGAAGCACGAGCCAGCGCACTCGTCTCCTTGGCAGCCGGAATGGATGCGGTGAGCCGAGGCACCGTACTCGCTGGCGGTGACACCTCCACCCTTCCCGGCGGCCTCATCGCCGCCTTGCGCGCCAAAGACGAGACCGTCAAGCACGTCACCACGATTGACACCGCCGATACCCCCTTGGGATATATCACGGTCGTCTATGCCCTGCGGGAGCAATTGAACGGGCGTGCTGGTCAGTACGGCACGGGCACAGGAGCTTCGTCATTCCCGCTCGCGACGACGTACGCGACCGCATCTCCTAGCCGGTAAACGAAGGCGTCACCGAGGCCACCTGTTCCTTGGCCATCCCACCGCCTACCCAGCCATCGCGGCACGCCGGCCCTCACCTCGCGGCCCGTTTCTGCCGTATTCCGGTGGCACCCCTACCTCAGCCTGCGCGAGATCGCCTCCCGCCTGGTCATCACCCAGGGCGCCAAGAGGGGCCGGCACCCCTTCCCGGCCACCGTCATGCGCATGCTCCGCGACCACGACACCAGCATCACCGAGCTGAGCGCAGGAGCCCACGATGCGAAGGAACAGCCTCAGTGCGGCCTGCCACTGAGGTTGAAAGGTAGGAGTTACAGGCGCATGGGGGTAGTGACGGTGGCGGCTGGCTGGCTTATGCCCGGTGGGTGAGGTATGGGCATGGTGGCGGGCTGAGCGCCGGGGAACGCGAGCGGCGGGAGCGATTACGCCTGCAGGCCGTGGAGCTGTTCGCTCAAGGGGTGTCGCCGGCGGAGGTTGCCCGGCGGTTCCGGATCACGCGGATGTCGGCCAGCAGGTGGCATCGAGCCTGGCAGCAGGGTGGTACGCAGGCGTTGGCGTCCAAAGGTCCCGGCGGGGAGAAGTGCCGGCTGGACGAGCGTCGGCTGGCGCGTCTGGCGGCCGAGTTGGAGCGCGGTCCGGCGGCGCACGGCTGGGAGGAGGATCAGCGCTGGACGTTGGCGCGGGTGTCCGATCTGATCGCCACCTTGTTCCACATCCGCTACACCCCGCGCGGGGTGTCGTATCTGCTGCATCGCGTCGGGTGGAGCCCGCAGGTGCCGGTGCATCGGGCCGTCGAACGCGATGAGGAGGTGATCGAGCGGTGGGTGGCCGAGCAGTGGCCGCGGATCAAAAGCGACCGTGGCTGAGCAGGATGCGTGGCTGGTTTCGAGGACGAGGCGGGGCAGAGTCTGCGCCCGCCCAAGGCGCGCACCTGGGCTCCGCGCGGCAAGACGCC
Source organism: Nonomuraea sp. NPDC050691 (assembly GCF_040654455.1). Taxonomy (NCBI): domain Bacteria; kingdom Bacillati; phylum Actinomycetota; class Actinomycetes; order Streptosporangiales; family Streptosporangiaceae; genus Nonomuraea; species Nonomuraea sp. NPDC050691. The sequence goes on along the minus strand of NZ_JBFAIA010000202.1, from coordinate 4,682 downwards.
GGTGGTCAAGGTCACCGGCAAGGGATACGGGCGGGTGAGCCTGGCCGGGCTGATCTGCATCCGGCCCGGCCAGCGCACCCGGCTGATGTTCCGCACGCTGCTGCGACGGGGCCGCTCCGGTGAGGTCAAGGGTTTTGGCCCTCGTCAGTTCGCCGGTCTGCTGGATGCCGCGCACGCCCTGCTTGGCGGGAAGATCGTGCTGGTGTGGGACAACGATCGCCGGCACCTGTCGAAGGTGATGCGCGCCTCCATCGAGGCTCGTAGTGCGTGGCTGACGGTGTTTCAGTTGCCTGCCCACGCTCCGGAGCTCAACCCGGTCGAGCAGGTCTGGTCAGCCCTCAAGCGTGGTCTGGCCAATCTCGCTCCCCGCACCACCGACCAACTCGCTGCGGTGATCAAAGCCCGGCTGAAACGGATGCAATACCGTCACGGCCTGCTGGACGGCTTCACCGCCGCCACCGGCCTGACCCTCGAACCTCCGTAACTCCCGCCTTTCAATCTCGACAGTTGGAAGATTTTGCGGGCCAGGGTGTGGTGGGATTCTTGCCGGTTGAGTTGGGTGTTGACGCGGCGGCGCAGCAGTTCGTCGTAGTAGCTGGCCAGGTAGGTGGAGCGATCGAGTCTGCCCAGCTCCATCAGGGCGCGTCCGATGAGGGTCGGGTGCCGCCGCCGGCGAAGGACGCGCATCCGTACGGCGCGGGCGCTCCGGTTGGAGCGAGAGTGTTACTCTTCGCAAGACGAATACCTGACCAATATACGGGCGTTGTGGTGCGCACGTCGCCGTTGATATCTCTTATGACCATGAAGTCGGTGACGTACTGAATTCCATTTCCGGTCTTCCCGTGCAACTCCAAATGCCAGCCTTTGATGTCGTTGTCATGACTCACGGGCTCGGATACAGACCATGTAGGGATCGGCCCTGGCTGGAGGCACTGTCTCTTCGCGTCGGCGAGCAACTTCTGGCACATTTTCGAGCTCCCGGACAGATTCTCGCAGAGCTCCGCGTAGTTCTCTGAATTTGCAGCCTGGACTACCTGGTTGAGCAGCGCGATTGCCTCTGGTTCTTGTACCGGTCCCTGAGGTTGGTTGGCATCCACCGAACAGGAGCATGTGGCCGCCAGTATGGTGGTGGTGGCCGCTACTGCGAGGATTTTCATTGTATGCTCCTGTCCGGTAGAGCTCACGCCGCCAAGCCTCTACGACGTTGGAGGTAAACCTTTATGATGTTGGAGGATCCGGGATCTCCAGGGGACTCCACAGGCCGAAGGTCGCCCCTGCCCCGCCCTGAGGTACGTACCAAGAAACCTGGTACTCGACCGAGCGATCGGATTGACTGACTGGCCCGCGCCAATAGTGGCTGAACTTGGCCGGTTCCGTGTACTTGTTCATGTCGTTCGTTTCGCAGTGTTCATATGAACCTCCCATTGAGAGGCCGCCGTAGAGCGGTACTGAGATACTCAGGCTCCGGCAGTTGGAGGTTTCGTCCTTCTTCGGCGCCCATCCATACCAGCCACTGATGGTGCCGCCACCATTGCGCTGGCCTCCGAGTCCGCAGGCGAGGATGGGAGTGCTTACCTCGCTCTTGCATGTACCGAACTGGTGCATGGAGTAGTAGTTCCAGTTCGAGTTCCCGTCGTATTTCTGGATCGTGAAGTCCCAGCAGTGGTCGAACCAGACCCAGTCGCCCCATCCAGGGGCGTATTGCCTGGCGAAGCACTTGTGGTAGTAGGTGTAGGGATACGTATCCGCTGCGATCTGGGATCCGATGTCAGCGCGCTCTCCGGAGTCTACAGCGGGAGGCTTTGCGTTTACCTGGAGATCGGTCCAAATCGATCCGGACGTCCCCTTGACTCTGGGCTCGGCAGTTACGGGAGACTTATCTCCGGAGGACACGACCAGGGTCATGTCCGAGAGAGGGATGTCCGCGGGAGCGACAAGTGTCATCTTGTTGTTCCCACGAGCTGCCATCGCTGGAGTGATGCTAGGCAGCTCTACTGCGAAGACCTTGAAGGTGTCCGCCTTGACGCTGTTCACGTCACCAGCGGAGAAGCCGGCGTTCGTGTCGATACGCTGTTTGAAGCTCGTGGTCTGCTGCCGGCCCTCTGGCGTGTTCGTGATCTCCGTTACCCGGCTGTCGTCGAGCCGGATCCGCTGGACAGAGTCTGAGGGCGCTGTGGCCTGTGCGGCCGCTGTGGTCAGCGGGCCGATGGTAATGCCCGCGAGCATTAAGACTGTCGCGCAGAGTAACGTTTTTGATCTTAGGTGCATTGGATAGGATTCCCCTTGCATCGGATGATGTGCCACGGGCGGGGTTCGCTTGGTCGCCTCCTCGCTCGTGGCTGTACTTCCCGTAGGGGCGTGACCGGCCCCCATTCACCTCCTTCAGTCGCCACGCTCATGTGATGTATGCGTCCATGCGAACGCCACGGTAAATCGACAAGCGAATCAAGGGCAAGGCCCCCTTTACTTCAATTGTTAACCACTCTGCCTATATGGGCATTGTTGAGTGGTAATTAGTGCTGCCGGATGCCCTTGGGCCAGCTCAAGAGATGTGTACATGTTCGATTGCAATCGGATCAACGTGTCATCAATGGAAACTTCCCCCTATTTGGGTCATCCAGATCACCGGGAAAGTTTTGGGTATTATGGCTGCCCCTCAGCCGAAACCCCGGGACAGGTCGTGCCACGGCGATCGCTTTGCAACCACGTCAGGCGCCCTAACTGGCAGAAACATCCAACGACACCTGTGAAGGGATCATTCACCTGAAGAAATCCATGCCCGTCCCCGATGGGACCACTACTTTCTCCCCATTTCCGGAGCGGTCGCGCTACGTTGAGATTGTCAACGCGACCGTGTTGGAGCTGTGCTTGTCGGCAGGGATAAGCGAATCCTCGGCACGGGTTGTAACGGCGTCCGTTCAGGAGTGCCGGGATGGATGGAACGCCCATGCGAGCGCGTTGGCAAAAGCGCTTCGAAGAGAGGCGCTATGCTCTGGGTACAGCGAGCGCTTTCATCCTGAGTGTCGGCCTTCTTCGATGAGCTGCAGGACGAGGATGGCCTGCACGATCGTGGTGGCGCGGTGCGGGCAGCAACGCAGGCGGGACAGGACCTTCCAGGTCTTCAAGGCGGCAACGGCGCGTTCCCCGCAGGCGCGGATGCGAGCGGGGCGCGGTTGACCGAACGCCGAAGGTGCGTGCCGTGGTCAGGTCATGCGTGGCACCGGGCAGTGCAGGTGAGGCCCACACCAGCCGGCCGGCCGGATCGGCCAGGACGTGCACCTTCACGCCGTGGCGCCGGTAACGAGATCGGTGCCGAGTTGTTTCTCGACCCGGCCACCGTGCGTACCCATGTCAGCCACGCGATGGCGAAGCTGGGTGCGCGCGGCCGTGCACAACTGGTCGTCATCGCTTACCAAACAGGACTGGTCAACCCTGCGATGTATGGCACAGCCGAACAGCGAAAGCGGCGAGGTCGGCCTGATCGTCCGCCTTGCAGCGGACAGGCTGCTCAGGTTCAGACCGTCGCCGTGTGGTCAGGCGACCCGGCATCCGGGTCCGCGAAGGGTGAGCCCTCCTGTCACCGGGAGCGTCACGGGGGCGTGCCGGTGGGCCGGGGCGCGGAGACTCCGGCCCACCGGGGGTACCCTACGGGGCTGGATGGTCCGTGATGTACACCGGCACACCGCCCTTGGTCATGTCGGCTGCGTCGCCCACGCCGTTGACGACGTGGTCGATCGTTCCGGCGTTGAGGTTGACGGTCATGATGTGGTGCAGCTTGACGCCCGGGGTCTCCGGAACCTCGAAGCCGTTTTCGGTGTGGATCTGCGGATTGTTCTGGTTGAAGACGTAGACCCCACCGCCGTAGAGGCGGTGCCTCTTCACGCGGTTGCCGACCTTGTAACCGGCCCAGCCCTCCACGTCGCCGTTCATCCAGTCGGCCTGGGTCGGCGGGTCGTACGGCAGCTCGTTCTGGTACAGGATCGTGGTGCCGTCGTCGCCGTTCCAGACGGTGTTGTACTGCTGGAAGTGCTCGACGAACAGGCCGGTCGCGGTCACGTGGTCGCCGTTGATGACGGCGCCGTTGCGGCCGATGTTGGTGTTCCAGCGCTGGGTGTCGGTGAAGCCCTCGAGTCCGTGGTCGGCGCGCCACACCCAGGTGTGGTCGATGAGCACGTTGTCGCTGTTGACCTCGAGCGCGATGTCGGTCTTGCCGACGTGCGGTCCGCCGACCCGGAAGTACACGTCGGAGAGAGTCGTCGGGTTGTCCGCCGAGCTCCAGCGCGGCCCGTGCTTCTTGCCCACCCTGAGCAGGACCGGCGACTTCTCCAGACCCGCGTCGATGGTCACGCCGGCGACGACGACCCCGGGGACGTCAGCGACGTCGAGCGGGGTCGAGCCGTGGACGGCGGTGAATGTGGCGTGCCCGAGACCGAGGACGACCGTGTTCGGGCGCTTGATCTCGATGCTTCGCGCGATGTCGTACACGCCGGGCGTGAGCAGCAGGTGCTTGCCGCGCGCGAGCTGGTTGTTGATGACCTGCGCCGAGTCCGACGGCTTCGCGACGAAGAAGTCGGTGATCGGCAGCGTGCGGCCCGGCGTCATGCCGTCGGCCCAGGAGATGCCGCGCGTGTCCTTGCGGGCGGCGGGCACGCGGACTTTGTATCTGCCGTGTGCGTCGGCGT
>NZ_JBFAIA010000201.1:0-14260 GCF_040654455.1 Nonomuraea sp. NPDC050691 | reverse complement strand
CGGCGAAGTCGCCGCCGCCGGGCCGCTCCGCCGCGACCCGCGCGCCCGCCAGGAGCAGCGGCGACGCCGGGAACCCCTCGCTCGCCAGCCTGATCGCCGGCTCCAGCAGCGCGGCCAGGGGGAGCTTGCCGTGGCGCTCGTGCAGCGCGAGCCACCCGTCCACGCAGCCGGGAACGGGGACCGAGCGGATGTCGTGCAGGTGCGGCATGCGCTCGTGGCCCTCGGCGCGCAGCCGGTCGGGGTCGGCGCCCGAACCGGCGCGTCCGGAGGCGTTGAGCGCGGTCACCCCGCGGTAGGAGCCGCCGCCGTCGTGGACCAGGGCGAACAGGTCGCCGCCCAGCCCGCACATGTGGGGGGCGGTGACGGTGAGGACGGCGTTCGTGGCGATGGCGGCGTCGGCGGCCGAGCCGCCGCGGTCGAGCGCCGCCACCCCCGCCGCGGAGGCGAGGTGGTCGACGCTGCACACCATGCCGGATGTCGCGTATCGGGTGTCATGCACGCTTTCGACCTTACGGCCGGGCGCGCACCGGGCAAGGCCGGCGCTGGGGATTCCAAGGGAGTTCGCAGCCGGCCGCGATCGGAGGGCGGCGGGGCGGAGGCGCTTCAGACGGGTCCGGGTTCAGACGGGTTCGAGGGGGCGGTCGCGGCTCACCAGGGCCGCGTAGTGGCCGTCGAGGGCCAGCAGGTCCTCGTGCGTGCCGCGCTCGACGACCCGGCCGCCGTCCAGCACCACGATCTGGTCGGCGTCGCGCACGGTGGACAACCGGTGCGCGATGGTGATCGTCGTACGGCCCTCCGCCAGCGTGTCCAGCGCCTCCTGGACCGCCAGCTCGGTCTGCGTGTCCAGGGCGCTCGTCGCCTCGTCCAGCACCAGCACCGGCGGGTTGCGCAGCAGCGTGCGGGCGATCGCGAGACGCTGCTTCTCGCCTCCGGAGAAGCGGTAGCCGCGCTCGCCGACCAGCGTGTCGTAGCCGTCGGGCAGCGAGTCGATGTGGTCGTGGATGCGGGCGGCCCGCGCCGCGGCCCGCAGCTCCTCGTCGGTCGCGTCGGGTTTGGCGAAGCGCAGGTTGTCGGCGATGGAGGCGTGGAAGAGGTAGGTCTCCTGCGACACCACGCCGACCGTGTCGGCCAGCGTCTCGAAGGTGAGCTCGCGCACGTCCACGCCGTCGATGGTGACCCGGCCGGCGTCGACGTCGTACAGCCGCGGCAGGAGGTAGCCGAGCGTGGTCTTGCCCGACCCGGTCTCGCCGACGACGGCCAGGCTGGTGCCCGGCGGCACGGTGATGTCCACGTCCGCCAGCGCCGGGGCCTCGCCGTACGAGAAGGACACGTCCTCGTAGCGCACCTCGCCGCGCACGGACGGGAGCGTGCGGCCGCCCGGGTGGATGTCGACGGGCAGGTCGAGGTACTCGAAGATGCGGCCGAACAGCGCGAGGGAGCTCTGCACCTCCACACCGAGCCGCAGCAGCGACACCGCCGGCCGGAACAGGCTCACCTGGAGCGTCGTGAACGCCACCAGCGTGCCCACGGAGATCGCCCCCGTGTAGCCGACCGCCCAGTAGATGACGGCGGGCATCGCCGCCATGACGATCTGGATGGACGCCTGCCGCCACCGCCCGGCCATGCTGGAGCGCACGCCGAGGTCGGCCAGTTCGTCCGAGGCGGCGGAGAAGCGGCGGGTGAGCTCGGCCGAGCGGCCCATGGTGCGGCCCAGCAGGATGCCGCTGATCGACAGCGACTCCTGGACCATGGAGGAGATGACCGCGAGCTTGCGCTGGCGCTCGGAGGTGATGCGCCGGCGCTCGGCGCCGACGTGGCGGCTGATCCACACGAACACCGGCAGCAGCACGAGCGAGATCGCGGTCAGCCGCCAGTCGAGCGCGACCATGGCCACGATCGTGGCGATCACGGTGGTGAGGTTCGAGACGATCGAGGTGGCCGTGTTGGTGACCACGGACTGCATGCCGCCGATGTCGTTGGCGATGCGCGACTGCACCTCGCCGGTCCGCGTCCGGGTGAAGAAGGCCAGCGACATGCGCTGGAGGTGGGTGTACACCGAGGTGCGCAGGTCGTGCATGACGCGCTGGCCGACCGTGGTGGACACCAGCGTCTGGACCACGTCGAAGACGCTCGTGGTCACGGCGACGACGATCATGCCGAGGGCGAGCAGCGTGAGGAGGAGCGGGTCGCGGCGGGGGATGGCCACGTCCAGCACCTCGCGCAGCAGGAACGGCGAGGCCAGCGACACCAGCGACGACAGCAGGATGAGGGCGCCCACCAGGGCCAGCCGGCCGCGGTAGGCGCGGAAGAGCGTGACGACGCGCCGCAGCGGCGCGCGAGGTTCGTCTGCCAAGAAGACCCCTTCCGGAAGGTCCGCTCAATTTCGGATGTTCGCTCAAACAGAGGTTACCTCATATTTGTTCCCGCCTCTAAGCTGGTGGTCATGGACGACATGGAGCTGTCCGAGCTCTTGCACCTGGTCAGCCGTCGCTTGCGGCACGGCTGGAAGAACCGGCTGGAGCCGCTCGGGCTCAACCCCGGCCAGGCGCGGGCCCTGCGCGCGCTCGTCGACGCCGGCCGGCCCCTGCGGATGGTGCAGCTCGCCGACCAGCTCAGGATCGTGCCGCGCTCCGTGACACCCGTCATCGACACCCTGGAGGAGACGGGGCTGGTCCGCAGGAAGGTCGACCCGGCCAACCGCCGCTCGACCCTGGTCGTCATCACGGACTCCGGTCGCGAGGTGTACGAGCGTGCCCGCGAGGCCCGGCGGGAGGCGGGCCACGACCTCTTCGCGGTGCTCACGGAGGAGCAGCGCGACCAGCTCAAGGAACTGCTCGGGGCGGTGGAGGCCCAGTTCGGGTGATCCGGCCGCGCGATCAGCTTCCGGGACGCGGCGCCCTAGGGCGGTAGCGGCCGGACAGGCGGGCCAGCTTGAGGCTCAGGTGCAGGGCCAGCCGCTCGCCGCCGTCCTTGAGGTCGGTCCCGGCCAGCTCCTCCACGCGTTGCAGCCGGTAGTACAGGGAGGTGCGGTGCAGGCGCAGGGCCCGCGACGTGGCCACCGCGCTGCCCGCCAGGTCGAGGTACGCCTCCAGCGTCTCCAGCAGGGGGAGGTGCTGGTCGTCGTCGAGGAGCGGTTCGAGTCCGGGGTGCAGCTCGTGGTCCGGCAGGTGGGTGAGCATCCGGTAGACGCCGAGGCGGGTCCACTCCGCCGTACGGCCGGCGCCGGGCACCCGGGCGGCCACCTCGGCGGCATGCCGGGCCTCGGCGTACGAGGCGGCGGCCCCGTCGAGGCCCGGCCGCGGCCGCCCCACCCCGACCGTGACGGTGACGGGCATGGCGGCGTGCAGCTCCTCGGCGATCGCGAGCGCCACCGGCGGACCCGACTCCAGGGGACCGGCGGCGATCAGCAGGACGACGTGGTCGTGGCGTACCAGGTGCAGGGGATGGTGGCCGGTCAGCCGCCGCCGCAGCGTCAGCGCCCCCTGCTCCAGCGCCGCCCTGACCTCCTCGCCGGCGGGCGCGGTCACCGGGACGCGGGGGCGGGCGACCAGGGCCGTCACCGGCTGGGCGCGGGGGAAGGCGCCCGCCTCCACCAGGCGGCGGCCGGCCTCGTGCTCCCCCAGCATCAGCCCCGCCACCGCCTCCAGCTCGCGGTCCGCCGGCAGCCCCGCGGCCAGGCTCTCGTGCAGGAGCGTCAGGCCCAGGCCGGGAGCCGCCGCCGCGGCCTCGGCCAGCTGCGTCTCCGTCATGGGCGGCTCGGCGTCGATGAACCACAGGAACCCGAGCAGTCCGCCGTCGTGCCGCACCGGGACGCAGACCCGCGGCAGCAGCCCCAGATGGGCGGCGCCCGGAACGCGCAGAGGGCCGGTCGCCTCATGGATGCCGGCGGCGGCCAGCCATCGGCGGGCCTCCGGTGCGGCGCGGCGGCGCAGGATCGAGTCGCGGCGGACGTCGTCCATGGCGCCGGTCTGCTCGCTGTGCGCGACGACCCGGTGCAGCCGGTCCTCCACCAGCAGGGGATGGCCGAGACGCGCGGCGAGGTCGTCCACGCTCTGCTGGAGGGTCGCCACGGCTCACCTGGGCATTTCAACATATGTCGGAAGGATCCCTACGGGTCTTCCCTACAACTGCGCGATGATCTCTGTCAACATCGCCTATAGCGTCCCATCCGTGAACGCCCCGAAGAAGCTGTTACGAGGTCTCCTGACCGCCCTGGTGCTCGTACCGGTGAGCCTGATGGCGACCCCCGCTTCCGCCGCGCCCCCCTCCGACGACCCCGAGCTCCCCTGGCGCCGGGCCCACTGGCCCCAGACGCAGCCGTGGCAGCAGGACGGTCCCGACGTCCAGGAGCTGCGCTCCCGCCCCGCCGCCGACATCCCCCCGATCGACCCCCAGAACTGGGAGAACCCCGACCACATGACGTGGTCGGACTACAAGAAGGTCCCCGGCACCGCCTGGAACGACCCGGCGGCCAAGGGCTCCAAGCGCACCTTCAAGGGCGCCCTGGTGCTGCTCGACTACCCCAACCAGCCGTTCGTGGTCACCCAGCCCAAGGGCTCGACCATCTTCCAGAACCCGAGCGCCGAGGCCCACGACGTCCCCCGCGACCAGGTCGCGAAGTTCTACCAGGACTTCCTCAACACCCCGAACGCCCTCAACAAGGGCCACACCATCCACGAGTACTGGATGGAGGACTCCGGCGGGCGCATCGGCGTCGAGCTGACCGGCTTCGGCCCGTACACGATGCCCGGCAAGGACCACGAGTACGCCATGGAGTACCAGGCGGACGCGTGCCCGGCCGGCGACACCTGCACCCGCAACCTGCGCGCCGACGGCAACGCCGCCTGGCTGGCCGCGGTCGGCGAGGAGACCGCCAAGCAGTTCGACTTCGTCTTCTACCTCAGCGCCGGCCAGGACGAGTCGTCCACCTGGCAGGAGTTCGGGATGATGAAGTTCCCGACCAAGGACGCGGTGCCCGACGAGTGGGGCCCGCCGGACCCCGCCCTGCCCAACTGGTCCAAGACCCGCTACGTCGACTGGACGTCCTGGCAGTCCGGCTCGACGTTCTGGCCCAACGCCCGCTTCGGCGTCGACTCGGTCCAGGCCGAGAGCTCCGGCATGTCGGTCTACGCCCACGAGCTGAGCCACATCATGGGCGTCGCCGACAACTACAACAACCCGTACGGCACGCCGCTGCGCCGCGCGTACTCCGGCATCTGGGAGATGCTCAGCCGCGGCACGTTCAACGGCCCCGGCGGCCCGCACAGCCGCTGGCTGATCCCGCCGACCTCCGGCTCGTCCATGGGCGCCCAGCACATGCTGCGCAACAAGATCAAGCTGGAGATGGTCGACGACCGCAACGTGCTGAACCTGTCCCGCGACGCGCTCGCCGCATCGGGCCTGGTGACCGCCCGGGTGACGGCGCGCGCCGTGCGGCCCGGCCCGGACGGGCTCATGGGCCTGAACATCGCGTTCGGCAGCGGTGACAAGAGCCCCGCGTGTGACGTCAAGACCGACCCGCTGTGCGACGGCGGCGGCTACGACAACTACACCGTCGAGGTCGTCGACCGGATGGGCACCGACTCCTTCACCCCCGACTCGGGCGTGCTGCTGGCCAAGACCAAGGACCAGGACCGGGCCCCGTTCATCTGGGTGGTCGACGCCAACCCGCAGGACATCGGCATGACCGACTACGTGCTGCCCGACGGGACCAAGGTGCCGATCACCATGGGCGACTACCGGCAGCTGTCCGACGCCCTGTTCCACGCGGGGACCGGCTCGGGCAGCGAGTACGAGTTCGTGGACCAGGCCAACCGCCTGCACTTCTACGTCACCGACATCGAGCGGGACCGCAAGGGCCTGCTGTCGTACACGGTGGCGGTCCGCTCGCTCGACGGCGCCGGCCCGCAGAAGCGCGGCGTCCGGCTGCTGCCCGCCGCCGGGACCCCGTCCGGGCACAACGTGTCGCGCTGCTCGTTCCCGCTGCTCAACACCGGCAAGGCCGCGCCGGCGCAGGGGCAGCACCCCGAGGACGTCAGCGCCTACCTCGGCTCCGACGTCTACCGGCTCAAGGCGGAGGTCAAGGGCAAGGGCTGGACCGCCCAGCTGCCCAACGAGCTCGCCTCGGTCGCCTTCGGCAAGCGGGCCGGCGTGACCGTCAACGCGGTGCGCGCCTCCGGCGGCGACCGGCTGGCCACGGTCACGCTCACCGCCATCTCGGAGAGCGACCCGGCCAGGAAGGCCACCGCCACCTGCCACGTGATCGGCCTGTAGCCGGCCGGGGCACATCCGGGGGGTACGGCCGGGACCCGGCCGTACCCCCCGGCGTTCTCGCGGTACGACGTGAAGAGAGAGGTCTCGTTGACCGGGCAGCCGCCTGACAAGCCGGAGCCCCAGCGCCGCAGGATCCCCCTGGCCGCGCCCGTCGCGGCGGGGCTCGCCGCGGCGGCCGCCAGCATCCTGGCCGCCTCCCTCGAGTGGGAGATCCCGCCCCTCGCCAAGATCGGCGTGACGGCCGGAGCCGCGCTCCTCGTCGGCCTGACCACCTGGGCCACCACCGAGTCCAAGCCCAAGGCGCTGACCAGGGCCGACCCCGCCTCCCGCGCCCCCGACCAGTGGCCGCCCGTGCCGGAGCACTTCACCGGCCGCACCGAGGCGCTGGCCGAGCTGCGCGAGGTCTTCTCCGCCCGCCGCAAGTCGAGCGACGTCGTCCCGCCGCTCGTCGTGTCCGTGTACGGCAGGGGCGGCGTCGGCAAGTCCGCGCTCATGGCCCGCTTCGGCCAGGAGGTCGCCGGCTGGTTTCCCGACGGGCGGCTGCACGCGGACCTGCGCGGCGGCGCGGGCGCCCCGGTGCGGCCGGAGGAGGTGCTGATCGGGTTCCTGCGGGCGCTCGGCGTCCGCCTCACCACCGACCCCGGCGGCCTGGACGAGCTGCGCAGGCTCTGGCTCACCTGGACCAAGGGCCGGCGCATCCTCATCGGCCTCGACAACGCGCACAGCGCCGACCAGGTCAAGCCGCTCATCCCGGCCGAACCCGGATGCGCGGTGCTGGTCACCTCGCGCCAGCCGCTGTTCCTCAACGGCACGCACGACACGCGGCTCGGCGTGTTCAGCGAGGCGCAGGGCGTGGAGCTGCTGGCCCGGCTCGCGGGCAGCGCCCGCGTGGTGGACGACCTGGACGCGGCCAAGGAGATCGTCCGGCTGTGCGACCTCCTGCCGCTGGCGATCGGCATCTGCGGCGGGCGGCTGGCCACCCGAGAGCAGTGGACGCTGCGCGAGATGGCCAACCGGCTGGCCGACGAGCGCCGCATCCTCGACCAGCTCGAACTGGCGCCGACGGTCGACAAGAGCGTGCGCGCGTCCGTCCAGCTCAGCTACGACGACTGCACCGGCATGCAGCGCCGCCTGCTGCGGCTGCTGTCCGCGCTCACCTCGCCGGACGTGCCCGGCTGGGTGGCGGGCGAGCTGCTCGACATCTCGGGGCTCGACGGCGCCGACCAGCTCGAGGCGCTCATCGACGCCCAGCTCGCCGAGTGCTCCGGCACCGACCAGACCGGGACCATGCGCTACCGGCTGCACGACCTGGTTCGCGTCTTCGCCGCCGAGCCGGCCGCCGAGGAGGACGAGGGCCGGCGCCGCCACGCGGTCGAGCGCGTGCTGTCGGGCTACCGCCGCCGCGCGGAGTCCGCCGCCCAGGACCGCTGGCCGCAGGACTGGAGCAAGGGCGGCCGCCGCTCCAGCGCCGAGGGGCAGGTCCACGCCGGCGACTGGCTGAACGCCGAGCGGCTCAGCCTGGTCGCCCTCGTGAGCCTGGCCCGGGAGTACGAGCTGTGGGAGCTGACCTCGGGACTGGCCCGGGCGTTCTGCTCCCTCTGCCACTCCCTGCGCGCCTACTGGGCCGACTGGCGGGAGGTCGCCGAGCTGGGCTGCGAGGCGGCGCTGCGCTCCGGCGACCGGCGGGCGCTGGGCATCTCCCTGCTCGACCGCGCCGCCGTGCAGGGCGGGATCGGCGCCCACGAGCTGGGCCGCGCCGACGCCGAGCGGGCGCTGGAGCTGTTCACCGAGCTGGGCGAGACGTGGTGGGCGGCGCGAGCCCGGCGGACGATCGGCATGTCGCTGTTCTCCGACGGCCACCTCGACCGCGCGCAGGAGCACCTGACCGGCGCGATCGCCGCGTTCCGGGCCGAGGACGACCAGTGGTGGATGGCCCGCACCCAGCGCAACCTGGCCGAGCTGCGGCTGGCCGAGCGGCGCCCGGAGGAGGCCAGGGAACTGCTGGAGGACTCGCTGGCCGTCTTCGAGCACGCCGGCCACCGGTACTCCGAGGCGCAGACGCTGCGCGCGTACGGCGAGGTGCTGGCCGCCCAGGCGCGCGGCCTGCGCAAGGACGGCGAGCACCGGGCCGCGCTCGACGGGTTCACCAGGGCCGGCCACAGCCTGAGCCGGGCCGCCGAGATGTTCCGGCAGCGCGGCGAGCTGTGGGAGGAGGCGCGCTGCCTGCGCGCCGCGGGCGAGGTGGGCGACCCCGCCAACGGGCTGAGCGAGCTGGAGTTCGTCCGGCGGGCCGAGGAGATCCTGGCTGCGCTCGGCGACTCGTGGGGCGTGGCCCGCACCGCCCTGTCCGCCGGGCGGGCGCTGGCCCGGCTGGGCCGCATCGAGGAGTCGGAGCGGGAGCTGCGCCGGGCCGTGGAGGCGTTCCAGGAGCTGGACGACCGGTGGTGGATGGCGCTCAGCCTCCGCTACCTCGGCGAGGCGCACCTCGACGCCGGGGGCGCGCGGGCCGCGGTGGGGCCGCTGCGCGAGGCGCGCGAGATCTACCGCAGCCTCGGCAACGAGGCCGGCATGCGCCGCACCCTGGAGCTCCTGCGCCGCGCGGAGAGCTGACCCCGGGCAGGCCGTCCCGCGGGTCCTCCCCGGCGAGCGCTCAGCTGAGCGGCGTCCTCCCGGGAGGCGCTCAGGTGAGCGGGGTCCGCAGGAGCTCGCCCGCGGTGCGGCGCGCCTGCAGGACGCTCTCCTCGAACAGCCGCCGCACCTGCCACGCCTGCTCGCCCAGCTCCCTGATGTGCCGGTGCGCCAGGTCGTCGCGGACGGTGTCGGCGACCAGCCGCTGGTAGTCGGGCGTGCGCGCGGCCAGCGTCTCCAGCCGCTGGTGCGCGTGGTACACCTGGTCGGCGCGCGTCACCTGCCGCGCGTACTCCTCCAGGTGCCGCACCCGCTTCGACAGCGACGTCCACGCCGCGTCCAGGGCCGTCGTGTACGGACGGAACGCGTCCTCCAGGCCCGAGGGCAGGACGCGCGGGACGAGCCTGCGGTGCTCGGAGTGCATGGCCGACAGCCGCGCCAGCCGCTGGGCGATCTGCCACACCTCCTCCGGCAGCGTCACCTGGTTGTCGATGGTGTCGATGAACCCCGCCCGGTGCACCGCCGAGGACAGGACGGCGTCCACCGCGTCCTGGGCGCGGCGCAGCAGCCGCTGGCACGGGTAGTCGAGGTCCTCGGGCAGCACGTAGTGCGCGGCGTACTGGCGCGCCAGCCGCAGCCGCTGCCGGACGTCGCGCTGGTCCGCCGCCGCGGTGGCGTATCTGAGCAACGCGATCAGACCGATGACGCCCGCGACGATCGCCGCGCCGGTGAAGCGGCCCACGAGGTAGGCCAGCATGACGACCCAGGGAATGAGGAAGAGCAGGACGCGACTGCCCGACGCCTTGGGCTCCGTGCCGGTACGGGCCATGCGGAGGAACTGCGGCCCCGACCACAGCCGGGCCCAGACGTCCCGCGGCAGTGCTGGATCGATCACGACCCGGGGAGGCAGAGCGCGTGGATCCATACGTTCATGCTGCGTTATGAACCTCGAATCCGCTGAAGATTGGCGGACATATAGGGTCTAAGCGATGAACGCGATGACGAGATGGATCGACCTGGAAGGCGCCGTCAACGTCCGCGACCTGGGCGGACTGCCCACCGTCGACGGAGGCGTCACCCGCTACGGCCGGATCTTGCGGTCGGACAACCTCCAAGGGCTCACGCACCGCGACGTGTCGCGTCTCGTGGGTGAGCTCAAGCTACGGCACGTCGTGGACCTCCGCTCGACGGCCGAGGTCACCCTGGAAGGCCCGGGCCCGCTGGCCCGGGTGCCGGAGGTGACCCACCACCATCTGACGCTGTTCGCCGAGGGCGGCAGGCACACCGACGTCGAGGCCGACACCATCGACGCCGACAAGGTGCTGCCCTGGCAGGAGCGCCAGCTGGACGAGGACCTGCGGATGACCGGGTTCTACTACGGCTACCTGCGCGACCGGCCCGACTCGGTGGTGGCGGCGCTGCGGGCCATGACGCTGGACGACGGCGCGGCCGTGGTCCACTGCGCCGCCGGCAAGGACCGCACCGGCGTGCTGTCGGCGCTGGCGCTGGAGGCGGCGGGCGTCACCCGGCAGGCGATCGTCGAGGACTACGTGGCGACGGGCGAGCGGCTGGAGCCGGTGCTGCGGCGGCTGCGGTCCAGCAGCACGTACCGCGACGACCTGGACTCGCGCCCCGCCGACGACCACATGCCGCGCCCCCGTTACATCCAGCAGTTCCTGTCGGTGCTGGACGAGCGGTTCGGCGGGCCGATGGGCTGGCTGGGGGCGCACGGCTGGACGGCCCAGGACACCGAGGCCATGCGGGCCCGGCTGCGCGACTGAACCGCTGCCGGCGGGTGGCTAGGGAAGGGTGACGACCGTCCGCCCGGCCGCCGAGCGGCGGGCCGCCTCCAGGACGGCCAGCGCGCCGGCCACGCTCTCGGGCGTGACCGGCGGCGGCGCCCCCTCGCGCAGGCACGCCGCGACGCCCCGGTAGAAGTCGAGGTAGGCGCCGGGCAGCGTGGGCACGATCCCCTGCCGCTCGGCGTCGCCGAGGGTGCCCCACCGCTCCTCGGGCTCCTCGCCGAACCCCGGCGAGTCCGGCGCCATGCCCGCCCGCAGCCGTTCCTCCTGAACGTCAAGGCCGTCCTTCACGTACGCGGCCAGCGAGCCGAGCACCCGGAACCGGGGGCCGGGCCGGGCGGCCAGCGCGCTCGCCCACAGGTGCGACGTGGTGCCGCCGGCGTGGGTGAGGGCGAGGAAGGTGTCGTCGTCGCCGGAGACGCCCGCGCGCCGCACGTCGCTCTCGGCGTAGACCTCGCGCACCGGGCCGAAGAGCTCGATCGCCTGGTCGACGAGGTGGCTGCCGAGGTCGTAGAGCAGGCCGCCGATCTCCTCCTCGCCGCCGGTCTCGCGCCAGCCGCCCTTGGGCCGGGGCCGCCAGCGCTCGAAGCGCGACTCGAAGCGGTGCACCTCGCCGAGGGCGCCGCCCTTCACCAGCTCCCGCACGGTGAGGTAGTCGCCGTCCCAGCGGCGGTTCTGGAACACGGTCAGCAGGAGACCGCGCTCGTCCGCCAGCGCGGCGAGCTCGCGGGCCTCGGCGGCGGTGCGGGCGAGCGGCTTGTCGACGACGACCGGCTTGCCGCGCGTGAGCGCCTCGGTGGCGAGCGGCACGTGGGTGCGGTTGGGGGAGGCGACGACGACGAGGTCGCACAGGTCCCACAGCTCGCCGGCGGAGGGCACGGCGCGCGCGCCGTAACGGGCGGAGGCGTCGGCGGCGCGGCCGGCGTCGCGGGTCACCACCGCCGCCAGCGTCAGCCCCTCGGCGGCGTGGATCAGGGGCGCGTGGAAGTACGCGCCCGCCGTGCCGTAACCGATCAGGCCGACCCGGATGTCGCTCATCGGGCCAGCCTAACGGGTGGGCGCGGGCCTCCTCGCGGACTCCTCGCCCTGCCCGAGCGCGTCAATCGTCGTCGCGTTCGGCCAGGAAGCGCTCGAACTGGGCGGCCAGCTCGTCGCCCGTGGGCATCTGCGCCGTCTCGGCCATGAGGTTCTCGCGGTCCGCGCCGCCGGCGAACGCGTCGTACTGCTGCTCCAGCCCGGAGATGGCGGTCGACAGCTCCGTGGACGCCTGGATCTGCTCCTCGATCTCGGCCGTGGTGCGCCGCGCGGCCTCGCGCAGAGCGTCCATGGGGAAGACCAGTCCGGTGCCCCGGGTCACGGCCTCCAGCGCGGTCACCGCGGCCTGCGGGTACTCGGCCTGCGCCAAGTAGTGGGGGACGTGGACCGCGTAGCCGAGCGCGTCGTGGCCCTCGGCGCCCAGGCGGTACTCGATGAGCGCGGCGGTGCTGCCCGGCACCTGGACCCGGCCGAACGTGCTGGTCTGGTCGGCGTTGAGCAGCTCGGGCCGACTGGCGTGCGTGGTGATGCCGAGCGGACGGGTGTGCGGGACGGCCATCGGGATGCCGTGGACGGTGACGAGCCTGCTGACGCCCAGCCGCTCGACCAACGTGCCCACGGCCCGGGTGAACAGCTCCCACTCACGGTCCGGCTCCGGGCCGTTCATCACGAGGAACGGCACGCCGGTCGCGTCCGTCACCGCGTACACGGCCAGCTCGGGCATCTCGCAGGACACCCACCGGTCGGTGTCGAACGTCATGACCGGGCGGCGGGAGCGGTAGTCGAGCAGGCGGTCCACGTCGAACCGGGCCACCACCTGGTGCTCCAGCCCGTCGAGCACGTGGGCCAGCGCGAGCCGCCCGGCGCCTCCCGCGTCCACGAAGCCCTCGAAGTGGTAGAGCAGCACCGGGTCGGCCGGCTCCGGCACGTCGTCGGCGAGCTTGTAGAGATCCGTCGGGTCGAACACGGTTGGACAGCCTTTCCCTAGCTACTCTCACGTGAAACCTACGGCGAGCCGGAACGATTCCGTGCACGGCACCCTATCGAGGCAGAACGGGATACATGGACGGGGATGCGAAGCGCGAAGGGTTGGCCGCGAAGCCGTTCGTCCTGGCCAGGGCGGGGAAGGCCGAGACGCCGCGCGCCACGGGGAAGCCGGGGCCCCCGCGGGCCGGCTGACGGCGAAGGTGACAGTTTGCGGTGCCGGCGGCCCATGACGGTCACGCCGCGACCGTGCGCGTGCGCTCCTCGACGCCAAGGCCGGGCGCCCGACCGTGGGGGATGCGGACCGCATGTTCGCACACGACGAATTTCGCGAATGGTTCCGTCAAATGGGCGAATAGTGCGAAATAGCACTAAATATCCGAAAATGGCGCGGAAGTTATCTCCTGTGGTTTTTCGGACTGTCCCTCGTCATGCTGTATGAGTGGTTACTTCTGCGCATCCCTTCACGAGGCGACCCCTCCGCATCCCCCCGCTGCCATGCCCGTTCCCCGACGAGGTGAACGCGCACGCCGCAGAGGTCGACGCGGAGAGCCACGCCTGGCTGGCCGCCTCCAGCATGCTCGCCGGCGCCGACACGATCGAGCACTTCCGGCGCTCCCAGATCGGCCTGCTGGCCGCACGGACAAACCCGTCCGTCTCCCGTGACAACCTCCGCCTGATCAACGACTGGTACAACTGGTTATTCGCGTTCGACGACGCCTTCTGCGAGAGCGAGCTCATGGGACGCCGGGCCTCCGCACTGGCCCGCGCCCTGCCGCCGCTCCTGGAGATCATCGACGGGCGCAGGAAGCCCGATCCCGGCGACCCGTTCGGGGTCGCCCTCGACGAGCTGCTCCACCGCCTGTCCGGCATCGCCACCCCCGCCCAGGTGGACCGCTGGCGCATCACGGTGAAGGAGTACCTGTTCGCCCAGATCTGGGAGGCGGCCAACCGGGAGGTCGACCTCATCCCCACACCCGACGACTACATCCTGATGCGCCGCATCACCGGCGCCACCTTCACCTGCTTCGCGCTCATCGACGTGGGCGGCGGCTACCGGCTCGAAGCGGAGGAGTGGCACCATCCGGACGTGCGCGCCCTGTCGGACCTCGCGTGCGACCTCATCGGCTGGGACAACGACCTGCTGTCCTACGCCAAGGAGCGCGGCCGCGACAAGGCCCGGCACAACCTCGTCACGGTGCTGGCCACCCACCGCGCCCTCACCCTCCAGGAGGCCCTGGAGGAGGTGGCGCGCATGCACGAGGCCGCGATCACCGCGTTCATCGCGCGGCGCGCGGCCCTGGAGCAGTGGGCGTCGCTGCCGGTGCACAGGTACGTGCGCGGCCTGGAGAACTGGGTGCGGGGGCACGTCGAGTTCTCCCTGGGCAGCGCCCGTTATGTGCACGCCTGGCCCGCGGACACCCGCTGGCCGCGTGCCATCTGACGCGGGGGGGGCGCGCGGGCCCCCCCCCGAGAGGGGGTGGGGGTGGGCGACCCCCCCCCCCCGCCGCGCCGCCGCCGCCTGGTCGAGCGGGCGG